>NZ_JARJHW010000101.1:0-25878 GCF_040560175.1 Streptomyces panacea | reverse complement strand
CCCGCGGCTCCCCGGCCGCCGCCACCGCCGCTCCGGTTGCCGCTGCCGCTTCCGCTGTTCCTGCCGTTGCTTCGCATCAAATGTCCGTCTTGTCGTCTGCGTGAGTGTCCGGGGCGTACGGTGCGTCCGGATCGAACGACGGAACGCCTTCCAGGGTGTCGGCCTCGATCGCGTCCGCCTCCGGAAGGAAGGGCGCGAGTTCCGGAAGCTCGTCCAGACCACGCAGGCCCATCCGCTCCAGGAAATAGTTCGTCGTCCTGTACAGGATCGCACCTGTTTCGGGTTCCGCTCCCGCCTCCTCGACCAGACCGCGCTGGAGGAGGGTCCGCATGACCCCGTCACAGTTCACTCCGCGTACGGCCGAGACCCTCGACCGGCTGACCGGCTGGCGGTACGCCACGACCGCCAGGGTCTCCAGCGCGGCCTGGGTGAGCCGGGCCTGCTGGCCGTCGAGCACGAAGCCCTCGACGGCCTCCGCGTACTCGGGCCGCGAGTAGAAACGCCACCCGCCCGCGACGAGCCGCAGCTCGAATCCGCGCCGCTGGACGGTGTACTCGTCGGCCAGCTCGCGCAGCGCGTCGGCGACCGCCCGGCGCGGCCGGTCCAGGACCTTGGCCAGGTGTTCCTCGGTCGCGGGCTCGTCGACGACCATGAGGACCGCTTCCAGGGCGGGCTTGAGATCGAGGTCGGCGACCGTCGGCTGCTCGCTCACACCTTCTCCTCGCTCTCGTTCTTCTTTTTCTTCGTTTCCTTCGGGTCCGTGACGTCCACGGGGTCGGGCGGGCGGTCGAACTCGTCCGTCACCCTCGGCGTCCCGTCGTCGTCCCCGCCCGTCCAGCGCACCATGAGCGGCCCCAGGGCCTCGTCCTGGTCCAGGGCGACGGCCTTCTCCCGGTAGAGCTCCAGCAGCGCGAGGAAGCGCGCCACGACGGTGAGTGTGTCCGGGGCGCCCTCGGCGAGTGTCGCGAAACTCACCTCGCCGGCCGCCCGCAGCAGCGCCACGACGATCCCCGCCTGCTCCTGGACGGAGACGAGCGGCGCGTGGATGTGGTCGATGTACACCTGCGGCGTGGGCCTGGGCTGCATCGCCTTGACCGCGAGTGCGGCGAAGCCCTCGGGGCCGATGCTGATGACGACCTCGGGGAGCAGCGCGGCGTGGTGCGGTTCCAGGCCGACGGTACGGGGGTAGCGCCGCGACTCGGAGTCCAGCCGGGCGCTGAGGATCTCGGCGATCCGCTTGTACGCGCGGTACTGGAGCAGCCGGGCGAAGAGCAGGTCCCTGGCCTCCAGCAGCGCCAGGTCGCCCTCGTCCTCCACCTCGGCGGACGGCAGCAGGCGCGCGGCCTTGAGGTCGAGGAGCGTCGCGGCGACGACCAGGAACTCGGTGGTCTGGTCGAGGTCCCAGTCGGGCCCCATGGCGCGGATGTGCACCATGAACTCGTCGGTGACCTTGGAGAGCGCGACCTCGGTGACGTCCATCTTGTGCTTCGAGATCAGCTGGAGGAGCAGATCGAAGGGCCCCTCGAAGTTCGCGAGCCGAACGGTGAACCGCCCGTCGTCGGGCTCGGGTTGGGGAGCGGTGCCCTCGCCGCGTACGGGGACGGGCTCGGGTACGGGATCCGGCTCCGGCTCCGGCTTCGGTACGGGCTCGGCCGCGCGCTCCGGCTCAGGCGCCGGTTCCGGCTCGGGCTTCGCCGGCCCGGGCACCACGGGCTCCGGCACCACCGGCACCACCGGCACCACCGACGGCTCGTCCGGCTCCGCGGCCGGCGGCTCGACCGCCGCGCCACCCGCCCCCGGCCCGCGCCCCAGCGCGCGGCGGGACGAACGGGCGGCGGGGTCGTCGGTCGGCGGCATGGCGGTCCAGGGGGCGGGAGGAGCGAGGCGTGGCCCGCCGAGGCTACCTTCAGCGCCCGCGCAGGCGCCGTACGAGAATGCTCGCGTCGCCGCGCGACTCCAGGTCGGCGAGGACCACGGCGACCGCCTCGCGGACGATCCGCCCCCGGTCCACGGCGAGCCCGTGCTCGCCCCGCAGCACCAGACGCGCGTGCTCCAGGTCCATCAGCTCCTCGGCGGAGACGTAGACCGTGATCTTCTCGTCGTGCCGTTCGCGCCCGCTGGGGCGGCGGTTGGCCCCGCGGCCCCCTCGGCGGCGCTGACCGCCCTGCTGGCCGACGGTGGGCGTACCACCGCCGCCACCGCCGTTACCGCCGCCGTCCTGCGACCCCTGGGGCCGGCGCTGCTGCTCCTGGTCGGGGGTGCGGCTGCGGGACGTCGCCGACGAGTCCGCGTCGGTCGCCGAGTGCTCCTGGGCCGGTGCCGGTGCCGCCGCCTTCGCGGCCCCCGGCTGTTCGGCGCCCTGGTCGCCTTCCTGGGCCGGTGCCGGGACCCGCGGCTCACCGTTCGCGGTACGCCGCCGGTCGCCCGGCGAGGAAGCCTGGAGCGCCATGCCCCCGGTCGTACGGAACAGCTCGTCGGCCCCGGGCAGACTCACTCGGCGTGACACCGGGCGAGCACCTCCCTGGCGAGCTGGCGGTAGGCGGCGGCGCCCACGGAGTTGGAGGCGTAGGTGGTGATGGGTTCACCGGCGACCGTGGTCTCCGGGAAGCGCACGGTCCGGCCGATCACCGTGTGGTAGACGTGATCGTCGAAGGCCTCGACGACCCGCGCCAGGACCTCGCGGCTGTGCACCGTGCGGGAGTCGTACATCGTGGCGAGGATGCCGTCGAGCTCCAGCTCCGGGTTGAGCCGCTCCTGGACCTTCTCGATGGTCTCGGTGAGCAGGGCCACACCGCGCAGCGCGAAGAACTCGCACTCCAGGGGGACGATCACCTTGTGCGCGGCGGTCAGCGCGTTCACGGTCAGCAGACCGAGCGACGGCTGGCAGTCGATCACGATGTAGTCGTAGTCCTGCATCAGAGGCTTGAGCGCCCGCTGGAGCGTGGACTCCCTGGCCACCTCGCTCACCAGCTGCACCTCGGCGGCCGAGAGGTCGATGTTGCTCGGGAGCAGGTCCATGTTGGGCACGGCGGTCTTCAGGAGCACCTCGTCGGCCGACATGCCCCGCTCCATGAGCAGGTTGTAGACCGTGAGGTCGAGCTCCATCGGGTTGACGCCCAGACCGACGGACAGGGCGCCCTGCGGGTCGAAGTCGACGAGCAGCACCCGCCGTCCGTACTCCGCGAGCGCGGCGCCCAGGTTGATGGTCGACGTGGTCTTGCCGACGCCGCCCTTCTGGTTGCACATCGCGATGATCTTCGCGGGGCCGTGGTCGGTGACCGGGCCGGGGATCGGGAAGTACGGCAGGGGACGCCCGGTCGGGCCGATTCGCTCGCGGCGCTGGCGTGCCGCGTCGGGGGCGAGGGTGGCCGCGTACTCGGGGTCGGGCTCGTACTCGGCGTCGGGGTCGTAGAAGTGCCCCTCGGGCACCTCGTCGAAGTCGGCGAAGTGGGTGGACTCTCGGCCACTCTCGTTGCCGGCCATGGCGTTCACGTGTTGGCCGTCCATCGTCTGGTGGGCTGTCGTCAGGTGCTGATGGGTGGTGAAGGTGCGGACAGCGACGGAGCCGACGGCCTCTAGCCCGGACGACGGGCTCCGGTGGCCCATCACAGGCATTCCTGGTTGACCACCCCCGGGAGTAAATGTCGACTCATTCACAAGTCGTCTTACCTCCTTGGACGTGACCAGGAAACTTATCGATAGGTCAGCGTGGCACCATGCCGACGGTTGGCGACTCTATGGCGTGTCACCACTCCGCAGCAACACAATCCGCCGGACCCGGCCCGATGTGTCGGCAACCGAACACCCTTGTGTCAAGGGCGCGCAGACCCCCGCCGAGGCGCTTCACACGGGCGCGAAAGGGTTAAAGGGTTACGTTCGAGGCGAGTTGAGCGCGGGCCCGGAAGTGGCCGGACACACAGCCGGCCGGACCTTGCCGAGCAAGATCCGGCCGGGGGCGCGAGGTTGACGGACGCCGTTGACGGGTCAGGCCAGAACGGTGGCCAGTTCGGTGTACGGAAGGCCGTGGGCCTCGGCCACGGAACCGTAAGTGACCTGCCCGTCATGGGTGTTGAGGCCCTTGGCCAGCGCCGGGTCACGGCGCAGCGCCTCGGTCCAGCCGAGGTCGGCGAGCGCCACGATGTAGGGAAGTGTGGCGTTGGTCAGCGCGTACGTCGACGTGTTCGGCACGGCGCCCGGCATGTTGGCGACGCAGTAGAAGACCGAGTCGTGGATCCGGAAGGTCGGCTCGGCGTGGGTGGTGGGGTGTGAATCCTCGAAGCAACCACCCTGATCGATTGCAATGTCGACAAGTACACTTCCGGGCTTCATCTTGGCCACGAGCGCGTTGGTGACCAACTTCGGGGCCTTCGCTCCGGGGATCAGAACGGCGCCGATGACGAGGTCGGCCTCGACGACCGCGCGCTCCAGTTCGTACGCGTTGGAGACAATGGTCTGCACCTTTGTGCCGAAGACTTTGTCGGCCTCGCGCAGTTTGTCGATGTCCCGGTCGAGCAGCGTCACATGGAAGCCCATGCCGACGGCGATCTGCGTGGCGCTCCAGCCGGAGACACCGCCGCCGATGACGACGGCGCGGCCCGGAGCCGTACCGGGAACGCCGCCCGGCAGCACGCCACGGCCGCCCACCGAGCGCATCAGGTGGTACGCGCCGACCTGCGGGGCCAGCCGGCCGGCGACCTCGGACATCGGGGCGAGCAGCGGGAGGCGGCGGTTGGCGGTCTCGACGGTCTCGTACGCGATGGCGGTGGTGCGGGACTTCAGCAGCGCGTCCGTGCACTCGCGGGAGGCGGCGAGATGCAGGTATGTGAAGAGGGTCTGGTCCTTGCGGAGGCGGTGGTACTCCTCGGCGATGGGCTCCTTGACCTTCAGTACGAGGTCGGCGGTGGCCCAGACCTCGTCCGCGGTGGGCAGGATCCGGGCGCCGGCGGCGGTGAACTCGGCGTCCGTGATGGAGGAGCCGGCGCCGGCGTCCCGCTCGATGACGACCTGGTGACCGTGGCGCACGAGCTCGTGCACTCCGGCGGGGGTGATGGCCACCCGGAACTCGTTGTTCTTGACCTCGCGGGGGATGCCGACGAGCACGATGATCACGGTCCTTGGCTCAGGGGTTACTCGGGCAATGCCCCCCAAACCCATACGCCGACGGCGCATCGGAAGGCATCGTTGCCGGTTACGACAGAGCCAGTCTAATGAAGGACTTCCCGCTGTCTAGCCTTGCAAAGCATCAACCTTCTGCCGAGGTGCTACGGATTTCGTAGGTGGAGGTGTCGGTTCCGAGCAGACGATCGGAGGCGTTGCGGTGCAGCCGGGCCGCCGTAGGGTCGCCGAGACGGTCCAGCGTGTCCGCGAGCCGGAGCTCCAGCGCGGCCTGGAGACGGGTGTCGCCGGCCAGCCGCGCGTACTCCACGGCCTCCTGGCAGGTGTGCAGCGACTCCTCGGGACGGTCCGCGTACTCCTGGACCCTGGCGGCCTCGCTGAGCGCGCGGGCCTGGCCGGGGAGGTCCCGGAGCCTGCGGTGGCCCGCCGCGGCGGCGCGCCAGTGGCGCAGCGCCTCGCCGTAGCGGCCCGCGTAGGTGTGGACGGTGCCGAGCCGTCCGTACAGCCGCGCCTCGTCGGCCCGCTCGCCGCGGCTGAGCCGCTGCGCGAGGGCGCGGCCGTACCAGTCGGCGGCGCGGTGCCAGTCCTGGAGTTCCTGGTAGGCGCCGCCCACGGATTCCATCGCGCGGCCGGTGGCGTAGTGGTCGTTCGCGGCCCTTCCGGCGTCCAGGGCGGTCCGGTAGCGGGCCAGGGCGTCGTGCGTACGGCCCGACCTGGCGTCCAGATCGCCGATGTTGAGCAGCGCGGCGGCCTCCTCGCGGTGCAGTCCCTGACGCTCGGCGACACCGAGGACGAGTTGGTGGAGCCCGTACAGGTCCGGCGCCGCCGCGTCCGTGCCCTGGTGCGCGGCGAGCGCCCGCACGAGCGCGGAGACCAGCCTGCGGGCGAGGGTGTCCAGCTCGCCGTCGGCCACGGCGAGCCGGGCGGACGCCAGGAGGGCGGGCCTGCGGGACCGCAGCCAGTCGGCGGCGGCCCGGGTGGTCGGGAAGCGCACGGCGCGGGGCAGCGCGGCGTGCTTCTTACGGGCCGGGGAGCCGTCGGGCTCGGTGACGGCGCGGCACGACTGGAGCAGCCGTACGGTCCGCTCCAGCATCCGGGCCCTGGCGAGCTGCACCTCACCGGGGCGGTCGTGCGCCCGCAGCAGCGCGCGCATCAGCGGGGCGAGGGCGCCGATGATCTCGAACTGCTCCCCGGCCGGGCGCAGCAGGTTCAGCGCGGCGAGATCGTCCAGCGCCGCACTGGCCGCGGAGACGGAACATCCCGCCAGCGCGGACGCGGTGTGGGCGTCGGCGAATCCGGCGGGGGCGAGTGCGAGCAGCCGCAGCATCCCGGCGGTGGAGGGCGGCAGGTCCTCGTACACGAACCGGAAGGCACGCGCCAACAGGCGGGAGCTCTGCGGTTGTCCGAGGTCCTCGGGGACGGCGCGCAGCCGCTTGGCGACATCGGCGACCGAGACCCTGGGGTGGGCGGCGAGCCAGCCGCCGACGAGGGCGAGCGCGGCGGGCTGGCCACCGCACTCCTCCGCCAGGGACTCGGCGGCCTGCGGGTCGACGGTGATCCGTACGGATCCGGTGAAGGTTCCGAGGAGTTCGATCGCGGCCTTGGCGTCCAGGCCGCCGATGGTGCACGGCCGGATGTCCGGGATACCGGTGAGCGGGCCGCGCGCGACGGCGACGACGAGGCAGTCCGGATTCTCGGGGAGCAGGAGGTCGACCTGCTCGGCGTCGTGCGCGTCGTCGAGGAGCAGCAGGACACGGCGTACGGCCAGTGCCTCGCGCACCATCTCGGACAGCTCGTCGTCACCGGCGCCGGCCGGCACGGGGATGTCGAACTCACCGAGGAGGTCGCGTGCGGTGCGCTCGACGGGGATGGGCTCACCGCCCGGCTCGGTGAGCCGGATGTGCAGCACCCCGTCCGGATACCGCCGTCCCACCTGCCGCGCCAACTCCCGCGCGAGCGCGGTCCGTCCGGCCCCTCGCTGCCCCGCGATGAGCAGCACCCGGGTATGGGCGGCCCCGCGCCCGGCGATGGTGTTGAGTCCGGCCCGCTCGATGTCGGTGTGCAGAGCCTTCAACTCCCGCTGCCGCCCGAAGAACCAGCGGGCGGGGCTGGGTGACGCGGTGCGGCTCGCGGTGGGGGGCGCGGCGCGGACGGCGGCGGGAGGGACCCCGCGCGTGTCGGCGCCCCGCCGGTCGGATGACGGCGCGGAACCACCGGAGACCGGCCGGGCGGGCGGCCCCACATGCGGACCCTCGTCCGCGTACGGCACGGCCGGAGGAACCGAAGGGCCGGCGGGCGCCGCGGCTCCGCCGCGTGGACCGGCCGCGGCCTCCGCCTCCGCCGGGGCCGGGGCGTCGAGCTCCTTCGCCGTGACCAGGTCAGGGGGCGTCGTCGCCGGTGCGGCGGAGTCGGGCGGGCCGGGGGTGTCCTCCGGCGCGGTCGGGGTCGACGACGCCGAGGATCCGGCGGCCGGCACGCGGTCGGCCCGCGCCTCTGCGCCGCGCGGGGCGGGCTTCCGGCGTCCGGCGCCCGTACCGCCGGCGCCCTCCGGGGCCGCCGGGGCGCCGGCGGACGCCCGTCGCGCACGGGTGGCGGTCGGCGGGCCCGTCCGCGTTTCGGCGCCGCCGCGTGGAGTGGACTTCTTGCGCGCGGGATCGGGTTCGGGGGCGTCAGCCTTCGACGAGGTGGTGGCTGACCGGCGGTCAGAGGTCCGGCGCGCGCGAGCGGTTGACGCAGCCGCCTCGGGAACCTGCTCGTCCGGCGTCGACACGCCGTCGGAGTCCACCCTCGTACGAGCGCTCCGGCGACGGCGGGGCGGGGCGGGCCTGACTGCTGACGTGTCGTCAGGTGGCGCCGTTTCGGGGGGAGTTGAGGATCCGCCGTCCAAGTCCACCGCCTGGTCCGTCACGGCCACGCTCCTTCCCTCGCCCGTTCGGCGGGGTGCGCACGAGTCGAGCCCGGCGGGTGTCCGCACGGGTGATTCGAGCGTAGTTCACGCTGTGCGACGAACCGCGCGGGCGCGGCGACAAATCCCCCAATCGGATCAGCAGTTCGTCTTACTGGGTCGGGGCCGGGACCGGGCCCCGACTCCCCGCCCTCACGCCTCGAACGGCCGCGCCGGCCACTCCGCGTCCGCCGGACGCAGCGCGCCCGGACCGTCCCCCGCCAGCACCGCCGTCAGCGACATCACGCCCACCACGAGCGCGTTGTTGTGCAGCTCGCCCGCCAGTACGCCCCGTACCAGCTCCGTCAGCGGCACCCGCGCCTGCTCCATGTCCGCCTCCTCCTCGGAGACGTCGAAGCGCTCGCCCTCCGCCTCCGACAGGTCGCGCGCCAGGAAGACGCGTACGGACTCGTCGCAGCCGCCCGGCGTGGTGTAGACGTCCGTCAGCACCCGCCAGTCCTCCGCCTTGACGTGCGCCTCCTCGTACAGCTCCCGCTGCGCCGCGTGCAGCGGGTTCTCGCCGGGGATGTCGAGCAGGCCGGCCGGGATCTCCCACAGCTTCTGGCGGACGGGATGCCGGTACTGGCGCAGGACCAGCACGCGGTCCGACTCGTCCAGGGCGAGGATCGCCACCGAACCCGGATGGACCTGGTAGTCACGGCGCGCGACCGAACCGTCGGGCATGACCACGTCGTCCGTACGGACGCTGGTCTTGTTGCCCCGGAACGGCGTCGCCGTGGCCGTGATCCGCCACTCCTCGGGGGTGTCCTTGATCGCCATCGAAACGTCCTCCCACACAGCGGAAACCGAGGCACGGATCCCGGTGCCCGGGAGAGCCGTACCTCGGTCAACGTTATCGCCTCGGGTCCGCGCCCTACGCGCCCTGCTGACGCTCCACGGCGGCCTTGACCAGCCCCGCGAAGAGCGGGTGCGGCCTCGTGGGACGCGACCGGAGCTCCGGGTGCGCCTGCGTGGCGACCAGGTACGGGTGCACCGTGCGCGGGTACTCCACGTACTCGACGAGCTTGTTGTCGGGCGACGTGCCCGAGAAGACGAGACCCGCCTTCTTCTCCAGCTCGGCGCGGTAGGTGTTGTTGACCTCGTAGCGGTGACGGTGGCGCTCCTCCACGTACGGCTGGTCGTCGTAGACGCCCCGCACGATCGAGCCGTCCGCGAGCTTCGCCGGGTACAGGCCGAGCCGCATCGTGCCGCCGAGGTCGCCGGCGCCTTCCACGTAGGCGAGCTGCTCCTCCATCGTGGAGATCACCGGATGGGCCGTCGCGGCGTCGAACTCAGTGGAGTTGGCGTCCGGGTTGTCCAGGAGGTTGCGCGCGGCCTCGATGATGATGCACTGGAGGCCCAGGCAGATACCCAGCAATGGGATCTTCTGTTCGCGTGCGTACTGGATCGCCCCGACCTTGCCGGTGACCCCGCGCTCGCCGAATCCGCCGGGGATCAGGATGCCGTCGACGTCCCCGAGCTGCCGCGCCGCGCCCGCGGGCGTCTTGCAGTCGTCCGAGGTGACCCACTTGACCTTGACCCGCGCCTTGTTGGCGAAGCCGCCGGCCCGCAGCGCCTCCGTCACCGACAGATACGCGTCGGGCAGGTCGATGTACTTGCCGACGAGCGCGACGGTGACCTCGTGGTCGGGGTTGTGCACCCGGTCCAGCAGGTCGTCCCAGACGGTCCAGTCGACGTCGCGGAACGGCAGGTCCAGCTTCCGTACGACGTACGCGTCCAGGCCCTCGGTGTGCAGCACCTTCGGGATGTCGTAGATGGACTTCGCGTCGATCGCCGCGACCACGGCCGCCTCGTCCACGTCGCACATCAGCGAGATCTTGCGCTTGATCGAGAGGGGCACCTCGCGGTCGGCGCGCAGCACGATCGCGTCCGGCTGAATACCGATGCTCCGCAGCGCGGCGACCGAGTGCTGCGTGGGCTTGGTCTTCAGCTCTCCGGAGGGGCCGATGTACGGGAGCAGCGAGATGTGCACGACGAAGACGTTGTCGCGGCCCACCTCGTGGCGGACCTGGCGGACGGTCTCCAGGAACGGCTGCGACTCGATGTCGCCGACCGTGCCGCCGACCTCCGTGATGACGACGTCGACGTCGTCGGTCGCCATGCGCCGGATGCGGTGCTTGATCTCGTTGGTGATGTGCGGGATGACCTGGACGGTGTCGCCGAGGTACTCGCCGCGCCGCTCCTTGGCGATGACCGTGGAGTAGACCTGGCCGGTGGTGACGTTGGCCGAGCCGTCGAGGTCGACGTCCAGGAAGCGCTCGTAGTGCCCGATGTCCAGATCGGTCTCGGCGCCGTCGTTGGTGACGAACACCTCACCGTGCTGGAACGGGTTCATCGTGCCCGGATCGACATTCAGATACGGGTCGAGCTTCTGCATGGTGACCCGCAGGCCCCGCGCCTTGAGGAGGGCCCCCAGGCTGGAGGCGGTCAGGCCCTTGCCGAGGGAGGAAGCGACGCCCCCGGTGACGAAGATGTGCTTGGTCGTCGAGGAGGTCGAGGATCGGTTCGGCATGGCCAAGAGGGGGCTCCCGTGGTCGCGGTCTGAGGTGCGTACCGACGCCCCTGTCCGAGGGATCACCGGCGCGAACCGGTGGATCTGGAGGGGTGCCGTCGCTGCGGTTCGGGGCCCCTGAGAAGCGCTGGGGGGCCATCCGCCCACGGGCCACCAGGGTATCAGCGACGGCGGGGGCACGTTCCCTTCGACCACGCTCCGGGCCTGCGCCGACCGCGCGCCCACCCCGGGGAACGGGCACGGCGCGTGAGCGCGGGCGCGCCCGGGATCGCCTCGTGGCGGCGGCCCGGCCACATCGACACCGGGGACTTGTCAGGGGTAGATCAGGGGCGGTTTCCAGCCAACGCAGCGTCCGCGTCCACGGCCTTCCCGGACCCTCCGGCGCCGATCCGAGATCACAAGTTGATCAACCCTGTGAGCCTTGATGATCAGCGGACTGTCACCGAACGATCACCCCAGGGTCACCGGACCGTCGGCACTCAGTCGTCGAACCGTCACCGCACGTCATCGGACGTGCGGCGGCCCGGGCTGTGTCAGTCTTGGCCCACTCGTTCGGCTCACTTGTGTTGCCGGGACACCTGCGCGGATCTCCGGGGTGCGTCGTATCCTGCTCGGACATTCGCTGCCGAGTCCGGCCGGCAAACGGCAATATCCCGCCCGTGTTCCCGGAAAAAGAGCTCGTCAACGACCCTTGACCGCAGTAAGCGCCCCCCGGGGCGAACGTGGCCGTTCGACTGGAGATGCACGTGGCCGGGCGCATCGAGGATTACGCACTCATCGGAGACATGCAGACCGCCGCCCTGGTCTGCCGGGACGGCACAGTCGACTGGCTGTGCCTGCCCCGCTTCGACTCACACGCCGTGTTCGCGGCGCTGCTGGGGACCGACGAACACGGTTTCTGGCGGCTCGGACCGGCCTCTCCGGCGGGAGCCGAACCACCGCGGGCCGACCGGCGCCGCTACGTGGGCGACTCCCTGATCCTGGAATCGGAATGGGACACGCCGCGCGGCACGGTCAGAGTGACCGATTTCATGCCCCCGCGTGACGGCGCGCCGCAGCTGATCCGGATCGTGGAGGGCGTCAGCGGCCGGGTGCCTATGCGCTCGGCGCTGCGGATGCGCTTCAGCTACGGCCGGGTGGTGCCCTGGGTGCACCAGGTGGACAACCGCACCGTCGCCGTGGCCGGGCCGGACTCGATCTGGCTCGACACCGAGGCGGACACGTACGGCAAGAACCTGACGACGTACTCCGACTTCACCGTGGCGCCCGGCGACCGTGTCGCCTTCACCATCAGCTGGCAGCCCTCGCACCGGCAGCCGCCCGCGCTGCCGGACCCCGAGGGATCGCTGGAGGCGACGTCGGACTTCTGGCGCGAGTGGGTCGAGCACTGCACGTACCACGGCCCCTACCGCGAGGCCGTCGTCCGCTCGCTGATCACGCTGAAGGCCCTGACGTACGCGCCGACCGGCGGCATCGTCGCCGCGCCCACCACGTCGCTGCCCGAGGACATCGGCGGCTCCCGTAACTGGGACTACCGCTACACCTGGCTGCGCGACGCCGCCATCACCCTGTCCTCGCTGCTGCGCACCGGCTACCGCGAGGAGGCCCGCGCCTGGCGCGAGTGGCTGCTGCGGGCCGTCGCCGGCGACCCCGAGAATCTCCAGATCATGTACGGGATCGCGGGCGAGCGTGAGCTGGGCGAGGCGGAGCTGGACTGGCTGCCGGGGTACGAGAACTCGGGCCCCGTCCGGGTCGGCAACGGCGCGGCGCACCAGCTCCAGCTCGACGTGTACGGCGAGGTCACCGAGGCCCTGCATCTGGCGCACATGACGGGCCTGGCACGCAACGACTACGCCTCGCTGCTCCAGCTCAAGCTGATCGAGTATCTGGAGACCCACTGGGACCAGCCGGACGAGGGCATCTGGGAGGTGCGCGGACCGCGCCGCCACTTCGTGCACTCGAAGGTGATGGCGTGGGTCGCGGTCGACCGGACGATCAAACTGATCGAGTCCGGCGACGCGGACGGCCCGCTGGAGCGCTGGCGCGAGATGCGCGACGACATCCACCACGACGTGTGTGAGAAGGGTTACGACAAGGAACGCAACACCTTCACACAGTCGTACGGCTCCAAGGAGCTGGACGCCTCACTCCTGCTGATCCCGCAGATGGGCTTCCTGCCGCCGGACGACAAGCGCGTCATCGGCACCATCGAGGCGATCCAGCGCGAGCTGTCCACGGAGGACGGCTTCGTCCTGCGCTACCCCACCTCGGGCGACGACGCGGGCGTGGACGGTCTGGAGGGCGACGAAGGCGCGTTCCTGGCCTGCTCGTTCTGGCTGGCCGACGATCTCGCGATGATCGGCCGGGTCGACGAGGCCCGCAAGCTCTTCGAGAAGCTGCTGGCACTCCGCAACGACCTGGGGCTGCTCGCCGAGGAGTGGGACTCACGGCTCCAGCGGCAGGTCGGCAACTTCCCGCAGGCGTTCAGTCATGTGCCGCTGATCGACACGGCGCTGCGGCTGACGGCGTCGGGGGCGTACGGAGGCTGAGGCCGGGGGTGACACCCGGTGGAGCGGCCCGCGCGGGTCCGGAGACGTCCCGGAGACATCCGGGACGGACACCGGCGCGCGGGCCGGGTAGCGTCCGATCCATGGACGATCAGGCGGGAATCACCGTGCGACGGGCCCTGGAGCTGCCGGGGCTCCGTGGCGGGCTCCCGGAGGTCGTCGCCGGGGCCGACCGGCTGCACCGCACCGTGCGCTGGGTGCACGCGGGCGAGGTGCCGAACATCGCGTCCCTCCTCAAGGGCGGCGAGCTGCTGCTCACCACCGGCATCGGGCTGGGCACCCGCCCCGCGGAACAGCGCGCCTTCGTGCGCACCCTCGCCGACCGCGGGATCGCGGCGCTGGTCGTGGAGCTGGGGCCGCGGTTCGGGCGGCTGCCCGCCGCGGTCGTGGAGGCGGCGCGGGCGGCCGGGCTGCCGCTGGTGCAGCTCCACCGCGAGGTGCCGTTCGTCTCGGTGACCGAGGAGGTCCACACCGAGATCGTCAACGGCCACTACGCGCTGCTGCGCCAGGCCGAGGAGGTCCACCGGCGGTGCACGGACGCGCTGCTCGACGGCGGCGGCGTACCCCAGGTGCTGCGTATCCTCGCCGACTTCGCCGGCAACCCCGTCTTCCTGGAGACCGCCGACGGGCAGCTGCTGTACGCGGCGGCCGGCGCGTCGGGACCGCCGACGGCCGCGGAACCGCTCCAGGTGTGGGAGGGACTGCGGGCGCGGCGGGCCGACCGCGAGGCGGGGCCGCCGGCGGGCACGGTGCTGGTGGACGTGCCCGGTGGCGGGCACGGGGCCGGTGCCGTACGCGCCCGGCTCGTACTGCCTCCGGTGTCGGCCCCGCTGCTCCCCGTGCACCGGATGGCGGCCGAGCGGGCGGCGGGCATCCTGGCGGTCGTGCTGATGCAGGCGCGCCAGGAGGACGAGCTGGCCGCGCGGGGCCGGGGCGACTTCCTCACCGACCTCGCGGAGGGCCGTGTCGCGGCGGACGACGCGCCCGCGCAGGCCGCGGTGCTGGGCTTCCGGCCGGGCGAGGGGCCGCTGATGCCGGTGGTGATGCGGCTGGGCCCCGAGTCGGCTCCGTGGGGCGACTGGGCGCCGCTGGCACGGGCCGTGCTGGAGGAGCTGGCGTCCCTGGGAGTGCCGGTTCTGCTGGGCGTACGTCCGGTGGAGGGCCGCGTGCCACTGCTGCTCGGGCTGCGCTCCGAGTCCGAACGCGCGGCGGTGGCCGACCGGGTGGCCGCGGCGCTGCGGGCGGGCGTGGAACGGGCCGGCCTGGAGCGTCCCGGTGGCCGGCGGCCCGTGGTGGTCGTCGGGGTCCCGGGCGGCTGGGCGGCGGCGAGCGCGGGACTGCGTCACGCGGCGGAGACCGCCGCGGCGGCGGGCGGCCTGCCGGAACGGCCGTGGCACGACGCCAGGCGGCTGGACATCGACCTGCTGCTGTGGCGGCTGCGGGACCACCCGGACCTGTCGGCGTTCGTGGACCGCGCGATCGGCCCACTGCTCTCCCACGACCGTGTCTCCCGCGCCCCGTTGCTGCCGACGCTGACGACGTTCCTGGACCACGCGGGCCGCAAGGCGGAGACGGCGCGCGAACTGCACCTGAACCGCCAGACGCTCTACAACCGGCTGGCCCGCATCTCCGAACTGCTCGGCACGGACCTGGACGACCCGCAGACGGTGCTGGCCCTGAGCCTGGCGTTGCGCGCGCGGCGCCACGTCGGCTGAGCGGGTCCGGCGCGGGCCGGACAGCACGGCCCGTCGGGTCGCCCGTCGCGCTCACGCCGCGCCGTGGCCGCGTCAGCGCGGTGGTGAGGGCTGCGTCAGTTCGTCGTAGACGCTCAGCACTTGGGCGATCGTGTGGTCCTCCGTCGGCCACGTCGCCGCGCGGACCGGGCCCGCCGCCGCGAGTTGCGCGCGCCGGTCGGGGTCGGCCAGCAGACGGGCCACCGTGTCCGCGAGCGCGGTGGCGTCGCCGTACGGGATCAACTCCGCCGCGTCGCCGACCAGTTCGGGGACGGCTCCGACCGCCGTGGCGACCAGGGGGACGCCGAGCCGCAGCGCCTCCTGGGCCAGCAGCGACCGGGCCTCCCAGCGGCTGGGCAGCAGCGCGATGTCCGCGGCGGCCAGGAGTTCCGTCACGTCGTCGCGGCGGCCGACGAGGCTGACCGGCAGGCGCTCGTTGTCGATCCGCCCCTGGAGCGCGGCCCGTTCGCGGCCCTCGCCGGCGATGACGAGCAGCGGTTCGGGGTCGAGACCCCGCCACGCCCTCGCGGCGTCCAGCAGCGTGCCGTACCCCCGGTCCGGTACGAGGCTGCCGACCGCCATCAGCAACGGCCGCCCCACCGCGCCGAGTTCGGCGCGGGCCTTGCCGCCGTCGTCGTACTCGGCGTCGTCGATGGGCGCCGGGGCCCGGCGCGGGGCCGGGAAGGCGACCGGCGCGAGGCGCGCGTCGCGGGCGCCGCGCTTGCGGGCCCGGTCGACCAGTTCGGACGAGGCGCCGAGCACAACGGCCGCCGCCCGGACGGCCCTTCGCTCCAGCAGCCGCAGCAGATGGCCGCGCGGCCCGTCCGCGTGTACGCGGGTGTGCCAGGTGACGACGAGCGGCACGCGCTGCCCGCCGAGAGCGACCGCCGCGCGTACGGCGGCGTGCAGTCCGTGCGCGTGCACCACGTCGGCGGCGGCGCACGCGGCCCGCAGCGCCCCGAGGGAGACGGGATCGCCGCGCCGGGCCACCGGCACATGGTCGGCGCCGCAGCCCCGGAAGTCGTAGACCCGCTCCAGCGAGTCCGGCGCGCAGACCGTGACCCGTACGCCCCGGGCGACGAGCCCGGCCGACAGCGACCTGACGTGCGCGCTGCTGCCCGCGCTGCCACCGCCGAGCACCTGGACCGTACGCAGCTGTGTCACGAGTCCAAGGCTCCTGTTCCGGTGGTGTGTGCTGCGCCAAGGATGCCAGCCGGTACGGACCTTCCGGCACCGAGGGGGCGTCGCGGGTGTGTCGGTCGCCCGGCTCCCCACCCAACATCACTCACACGAGTGACCCGGCGACGCGCACCTTGTACGGTACCGCCGGTCCGAGGCCCGCCGGACAGGCCCTACGCGTCCGCGCGGGCCGTCGCGAGCAGTTCCTCGGCGTGCGCGCGGGCCGTCTCGGAGTCCTCCTGGCCCGCCAGCATCCGCGACAACTCCCGTACCCGGTCCTCGCCTTCGAGGACGGTCACACCGGACCGCGTCACCGAGCCGTCGTGTCTCTTCTCCACCAGCAGTTGCCGGTCGGCGAAGGCCGCCACCTGCGGCAGGTGCGTCACGACCACCACCTGCGCGGATTTCGCGAGCTTCGCGAGCCGCCGGCCGACCTCGACCGCCGCCTTGCCGCCGACGCCCGCGTCCACCTCGTCGAAGAGGTACGTCGGTACGGGATCGGACCCGGCGAAGACCACCTCCACCGCGAGCATCACGCGCGACAGCTCACCACCGGACGCGCCCTTGGCGATCGGCCGCGGCTGGGCGCCGGGGTGCGGGGCCAGCAGCAGTTCGACCTCGTCGGCGCCGGACGGGCCGAACGCCACCGGGCGGCCGTCCACCTCGACACCGTTCGGGTCCTCGTTCTGCGTCACGTCGAAGGAGACGCGCGCGTGCGGCATGGCCAGGGACGCGAGTTCGGCGGTGACGGCTTCCGCGAAGCGCGCCGCCGCCTCCGTGCGGGCGTCGGTCAACGCCTGTGCCAGACCGGAGAGTTCACCCAACAGGGTGGTGTGCTCGGCGGTCAGCTCGCCGATCCGCTCGTCGTCGCCTTCGAGTTCGGTCAGACGTGCCGCGTTCTCCTGGGCCCAGGCCAGCACGCCGTCGATGTCCTGGCCGTACTTGCGCGTCAGCCCGGTGAGCGCCGCCCGCCGCTCCTCGACCACCGC
Source organism: Streptomyces panacea (assembly GCF_040560175.1). Classification (NCBI taxonomy): domain Bacteria; kingdom Bacillati; phylum Actinomycetota; class Actinomycetes; order Kitasatosporales; family Streptomycetaceae; genus Streptomyces; species Streptomyces panacea. The sequence goes on along the minus strand of NZ_JARJHW010000101.1, from coordinate 8,818 downwards.
GAGCCGCCGCGGGTCGGAGTCCAGATTGTCGGCGTAACCGGCGAGTTCGCCCGCCACGTCCGCCAGCAGGATCGCGATCTCGCCCATCCGGTCGGCGAGCGCGGCCAGGGCCGGGTCGTGGGACCGTACGGCTTCCAGGGCGCGTCCCGCGCCGCCGACGAGCGTCGTCGCGTCGCCGCCCTCCGCCGGGTCCTCGGGGTTGCCGGCGAGCGCCGCGTGGGCGACGGACGCCGCGGCCGCCAGCGCCTCGGCGTGGCCGAGCCGTTCGGCCTCGGCGGCCAGTTCGGAATCCTCGCCCGGCAGGGGCTCGACGGCGGCGATCTCGTTCAGCCCGAAGCGCAGCAGGTCCGCCTCCTGCGCCCGTTCCCGGGCGCGGGTGGTCAGCTCCGCCAGCTCGGTGGCGACCGTCCGCAACCGCCGGTACGCGTCCGTGTACGTGGCGAGCGGCGCGGCGACCGCGCCCCCCGCGTACCGGTCGAGCGCCTGCCGCTGCCGCGCGGGCCGCAGCAGGCCCTGCTGGTCGGTCTGCCCGTGCACGGCGACGAGGTCGTCCGCCAGCTCGGCCAGCACGCCCACCGGCACGGAACGCCCGCCGATATGGGCGCGTGAGCGCCCCTCGGCCGAGACGGTCCGGCTGATCAGCAGCGCGCCGTCGTCGAGTTCGGCGCCCGCCTCCTCCGCACGCCTGGCCGCCGGGGCGTCGGCGGCCATGGTGAGCCGCCCCTCCACCACCGCGGCCTTGGCACCGATCCGCACCAGGGCGGCGTCGGCGCGACCGCCGAGCAGCAGCCCCAGGCTGGTGACGACCATGGTCTTGCCCGCGCCGGTCTCGCCGGTCACCGCAGTGAAGCCCGGCGACAGCTCGACCACCGCGTCGTCGATGACCCCGAGCGACCGTATCCGCATCTCCTCCAACACGGACACGACCTTACGAGGTCCGGAGCCCGGTGTGCGACGGCCCCCGCCCTCCGGTTCGGTCACGGGGCCGCTCAGGGGGCCGGTATCGGCTCATCTCGCGGGCAGGGCGCGGCGCGGGAGCCGTACGTATGGGATCCACCCTGACCTGCGCACCCTCTCCCGCGCGGCCGAGACCGTCCTCGACCAGGGCGTCGTGCGGCCGGCGTCGGAGGAGCGGCCGGGGGAATCGCGCGGCGCCGCACAGCCGCGTGGTGAGGAGATGGTGCGGTACGGCACCGTCTGCGGTGTTATCGACCGTGTACTCGTGAAAGCCGTGGAGACCCCGCGGCCCGCTGAAGCGGAACCGCACCGCACCGCACCGCACCGCACCCAGCGGTCGGCCTGCCGCCGTACGCCGCCCTCCGCCCGCTCCCGGCGGGCGGGGACGTACCGGAGACCACCGCCGCGCCCGTCGCCGAGGGCGCGGCGGCCCTCCTCCGTCCCCACGCCGTCGGGAGACACGACCTAGTGCGGCGCCCCGCGCCACCCCGCCACCGGGAGGGCGAACTTCGCCACCAGCCGGTCCGTGAACGACGCCTGGTGCAGTCGCGCCAGCCGTACGGGCACCGCCCCGCGCCGTACCTCCACCCGCGCGCCCGCGGGCAGCTCCACCGTCCTGCGTCCGTCGCACCACAGCACCCCGTGCGGCGTGTGCTGCTGCACCTCCACCGCGAGCACCGACTTCGGCGACGTCACCAGCGGCTTCGCGAACAGCGCGTGCGCGCTGATCGGCACCATCAGCAGCGCCTCCACCTCCGGCCACACCACGGGGCCGCCGGCCGAGAAGGCGTACGCCGTCGAACCGGTCGGCGTGGCGCAGACGATGCCGTCGCAGCCGAAGCCGGTCACCGGCCGCCCGTCGATCTCCAGGACGACCTCCAGCATCCGCTCGGGCGAGACCTTCTGCACGGCCGCCTCGTTGAGCGCCCAGTCCCGGTGCACGACAGTGCCGTTGCTGCGCACGAGGACGTCGATGGTCATCCGTTCCTCGACCTCGTACGCGCGGGTCACGACCCGGTCGACGACCTTGTCGAGGTCGTCGCGCTCCGCCTCCGCGAGGAAGCCGACGCGGCCCAGGTTGACGCCGAGCATCGGCACCCCCGAGGCGCGCGCGAAGGCGGCGCCGCGCAGCAGCGTGCCGTCGCCGCCGAGCACGATCAGCAGTTCACAGCCGTTCAGCGCGCCGGACGTGCCCGCCGGGACGGTTTCGACGGCCGCCGGGAGCGGCAGGTCGGCCGCCTCGGCGGCCAGCACCCGTACACCGAGGCCGTGGCGCAACAGTCCCCGCACCACCAGTTCGGCGCTGCGGATCGCGGCGGGCCTGCCGGTGTGAGCCAGCAGGAAGACCGTGCGGCGCTCCGCTGCCGGCCCCGCTTCCGGCTCCACGCCCTGCGCCACGCCCGGCTCCGCAGCGGCCTGAGCCGTCTGTTCCGCGTTCGTCGTCAACGGGGTCCCTCCGCCACAGCACGGTCGACATCGGCCGGGTCGACATCGGGCGCCCCGGCGGTGAGCCACAGGAAGTACTCGACGTTCCCGGCGGGTCCGGGCAGCGGGCTCGCGGTGACACCGCGGGTCCCGAGGCCGAGTTCCGCCGCCTTGCGCGCCACTGTCCGTACGGCCTCGGCCCGCAGCTCCGGGCTGCGCACGACGCCACCGCTGCCGAGGCGTTCCTTGCCGACCTCGAACTGCGGCTTGACCATGAGCACCAGGTCCGCGTCGGGCGCGGCGCACCGCGCCAGCGCGGGCAGCACCAGGCCCAGCGGAATGAACGACAGATCCCCCACGATCAGGTCCACCGGCTCTCCTTCGATGATCTCCAGCGTCAACTCACGTACGTTCGTACGGTCCTTGACGGTGACGCGTTCATCGCTCTGGAGAGACCAGGCGAGTTGCCCGTAGCCGACGTCGACGGCGACGACCTGCCGGACCCCGGCCCGCAGCAGAACGTCGGTGAAGCCGCCCGTCGACGCGCCCGCGTCCAGCGCCCTGCGTCCCTCGATCCGCAGGCCCCGGGGCACGAAGGCGGCGAGGGCGCCCGCGAGTTTGTGGCCGCCGCGCGAGACGTACCCGGGGTCGCCACCGTCCTCGGCGACGACCAGGGCGGCGCTCTTCTCGACCTGGGTGGCCGGCTTGGTCGCGGTGGCGCCGCCGACGGTCACCCGTCCCGCGGCGATCAGTTGGGTCGCGTGCTCGCGTGAGCGCGCGAGTTTGCGGCGTACCAGCTCGGCGTCGAGGCGTTGGCGTGCCACTCCTGCCACGTTCGGTTCAGCTCCTGTGGTCGTACGACGGCGAGGGGCCGGGTCGGGGGGCGACCTGGCCAGATGCGGGGCGTACGTCGAGCGCGGTCAGCGCGTCGCGCAGGCCCCGGTGCACATCCTCGTACACGTCGAGGTGGCCGTCCGCCGGGAGGTGGTCGGCGTGACCCAGTCCGGCCAGGATCCCGTCCACCTCGGGACTGCCGGTGGGGACGCGCTCGATGCCGAGCGGCGCGGGGGCCGCGGGGTCGTGGACAGCGTCGGGGGACTCCGGTGGAGGGGAGGCGTGCTCCTGGCCGGCCGGGCCCGCCGTCTCGTCGCTCATACCCAGACGCTACCGCGAAGCCCTGCGGTACCGTCGCTCACGATGGCGACGAAGGAGGAGTGCCGCAGCGCACTCGACAAGCTCTCGGACAACATGGCACGGGCGGACGACGGGATCCGCGGGGCGAGCGGTTTCGACCGCTCGCTGAGCTGCCACATCACCGACCTCGACACGACCTTCACGGGCCGGATCGACGACGGCCGGATCGAGGTGCTGGAGACCCACGACGGCCCGCCGCGTGAGAAGGCGCAGATCAGGCTCGCCATGGCGGGCGACGATCTGGTCGCCATGGTCGGCGGCGAGCTGAACTTCGCCAAGGCGTGGGGCTCGGGGCGGGTCAGACTCGAAGCGGGCTTCCGCGATCTGCTGCGGCTGCGCTCGCTGCTCTGAACGACTCCGCTCGCGACGCGCCGCCCGGCCCCCGCAGGGCGCGCCCACGGCTCACTTGGCCGGCCCCACGGGCACGCCGTGCCGCGCCCCGCGCGCGGCCGGGACGACCAGCGGGGTGCCCGTCTCGGGGTCGTCGATGACCTGGCAGCGGAGCCCGAAGACGCGCTCGACCAGCTCCGCGGTCACGACCTCGGCCGGCGGCCCCTCGGCGTAGATCTCGCCCTCGCGCATGGCGATGAGGTGCGTGGCGTAGCGGGCGGCGTGGTTGAGGTCGTGCAGGACGGCGACGAGCGTACGGCCCTGGGTCTCGTGCAGATCGGCGCAGAGGTCGAGGACATCGATCTGGTACTGGATGTCCAGGAACGTGGTGGGCTCGTCCAGGAGCAGCAACGGGGTCTGCTGGGCGAGCGCCATGGCGATCCAGACCCGCTGCCGCTGGCCGCCGGACAATTCGTCGACATACCGATCCGCCAGCTCGCCGATACCGGTCGACGCCATCGACTCCTCGACAATCCGTTCGTCCTCCGGGGACCACTGGCGCAACAGCGCCTGGTGCGGATAGCGGCCCCGGGCGACGAGGTCGGCGACCGTGATGCCGTCCGGCGCGATGGACGACTGCGGCAGCAGTCCCAGTGTCCGGGCGACCTTCTTGGCGGGCATGGAGTGGATGGCCGCACCGTCGAGCAGGACGCGGCCCCGGGAGGGCTTGAGCATCCGCGACAGGGCCCGCAACAGGGTCGATTTCCCACAGGCGTTGGGGCCGACGATCACGGTGAACGAGTTGTCGGGGATCTCGACCGACAGATCGCGGGCGATGACCCGCTGGTCGTAGCCGAGGGTCACCGTTTCCGCCGTGAGGCGCTGCATGGTCGTACTCCTGGGGGTGCGGAGGGCGGGGACGGAGAAGTCGGTGGCAGGGGTGGCGGGAGCGGGGGACTGGCCGACGGGCGCCCCGGCGCTCAAATACGCCCCGCCTTGCGCTCGGTGACCAGCAGCCAGAGCAGATAGCAGCCGCCGAGCACCCCGGTCACCACACCGGCCGGCAGCAGGCGGTCGCCGAACGCCGACGTCGCGGCCCAGTCGGCGGCCAGCAGCAGCAGCGCGCCCATCGCCGCGGCCGGGCCGAGGTTGGGGCCCGGCGAGCGGGTCAGCCGGCGTGCCAGCTGAGGCGCGCTGAGGGCGACGAAGGTGATGGGCCCGGCCGCGGCGGTGGCGACGGAGACGAGCAGCACGGCGGCGCCCATCAGGACGAGCCGGGTGCGTTCGACCCGTACCCCGAGCGCGTACGCCGCGTCGTCGCCCATCTCCAGCATGCGCAACGGCCGTCCGTAGCCGAGCGCGAGCGGGATCAGTACGGCGCAGACGGCGAGCAGCGGCCAGACCTGCGCCCAGTCCCGGCCGTCGAGCGATCCCGTCATCCAGAGCACGGCGCGCGTGGCGTCGATGAGGCTGGCCTTGGTGATCAGGTAGTGGTTGACCGCCGTGAGCATCGCGGCGACGCCGATGCCGATGAGGACCAGCCGGTAGCCGTGCACGCCGCGTCTCCAGGCGAGCAGATAGATTCCCGTACCGGTCAGCAGGCCGCCGACGACGGCGCCGCCCGCGACGGCGGCCGAGCCGCCCTGGAAGACGACGATCGCGGTGAGCGCGCCGACGGTCGCGCCCTGGCCGAAGCCGATGACGTCCGGACTGCCCAGCGGATTGCGGGAGATGGACTGGAAGACCGCCCCGCCGACCCCGAGGGCCGCGCCCACGAGCAGGCCCACCAGGATTCTCGGCAGCCGCAGGTCCTGGACGATAAACTCCTGTGCCACCGTGCCGTTTCCGAGCAGGGTCGCCACGACATCGCCGGGCGCCATCGGGAAGTCGCCCTGTCCGATGAGGACCACGGACATCGCGCACACGGCGGCCAGGAGCAGCAGGACGACGAGGCCGGAGCGGACGTCGAACCGGAGGGAGAGACCGCCGGGTGTGCGGACCGAGCGCGTGGCGGTGCGGACCGCGCGCGCCGGTCGCCTCCGCCCGCCCTTTCCGGCGGCGGTGGTGGTGGCGGTCTCGGTGGTCAGGTCTTCGCTCACAGCTGGGCCATCCTCTTGCGACGTACGAGCTGGATGAAGACGGGCCCGCCGACGATCGCGGTGACGATGCCGACCTGCACCTCGGCCGGCCGCGCGACGACGCGCCCGATCACGTCGGCGCCCAGCAGCAGGACGGGCGAGAGCACGGCGGCGTACGGCAGGATCCACCGCATGTCCGGCCCGGTGATGGCCCGTACGAGGTGCGGCACCATCAGGCCGACGAAGACGATCGGCCCGCAGGCCGCGGTCGCGCCGCCGCACAGCAGGGTGACGCAGACCATGGCGAGGACGCGCGTACGGGTCAGGTTGGCGCCCAGCGACCTGGCGGTGTCGTCGCCCATCTCCAGCGCGTTCAGCGGCCGGGCGATCAACAGCGCGAGCGCGATGCCGACGGCGATGAACGGCCACACCTTGCCGACGGTCGACATGTCGGCCGACGCGAGGGACCCCACGGTCCAGAAGCGCAGCCGGTCGAGGGCCGCCGAGTCCAGCAGCTGTACCGCGTTGACGTAGCCGAAGAGGGCCGCCGTGGCCGCGGTGCCGGCGAGGGCGAGCCGTACGGGGGTGGCGCCGCGGCTGCCGCCGAGCGCGTACACGACCACGGAGACGACCGCCGCGCCGGCGAACGCGAACCACACGTAGCCGCCGATGGACGTGACGCCGAAGAAGCTGATCGCGGAGACCACGGCCGCGGCGGCGCCGGCGTTGACGCCCAACAGCCCCGGTTCGGCGAGGGGGTTGCGGGTCAGCGCCTGCATCACCGCGCCCGCGAGGCCGAGCGCCGCGCCGACGAGCAGCCCGAGCAGTGTCCTGGGCAGCCGGACGTCGACGACGATCACGTCGTTGCCGGTGCCGGAGTTGTGGAACAAGCCGTGCCATACGTCGCCGAGCGGTATCGACTTGGCGCCGACGGCTATACCGGCGGCACAGACAAGCAGCAGGACACCGACGGACACCAGCAGCCCGGCGGCGCGCAGCGTACGGCGCTTGCGGGTCACGGTGGGCGGTACGGGCTCCGCGCTCTGTTCGGATTCGGGGGGACTGTCGACCAACACGGGAGTTAGGTTAGCCTACCCTCATGCATGATCCTCCAGCGGGAAGCCACGAGGAAAGCACCGTCGTGAACAGTCCCCTTCCGGTTCCTGCCGGGCTCCCCCTCACCCGGCGCCGACCGCTGTCGGACACCGGCGCCCTCGGACTCGGCGCCCTGCTCACCGCCTGCGGCGACAGGAGCTGGAGCTTCGAGGACGACCGGGGCAGGACGGCGCGGACCGGCCAACCGCCGCAGAGGGTGGTCGCGTTCGTCAGCGCCGCCGCCGCGCTCCACGACTACGGCGTCGAGTGCGTGGGAGTCCTCGGCCCGACCGACCCCATCGGCGGCAAGCCCAACCCGCAGGCCGGTGAGCTCGACCTGACGAAGCTGACCGGTCTCGGCAAGGCGTGGGGCGAGTTCAACATCGAGAAGTACGCGGCTCTGGAGCCCGACCCGCTCATCAGCAACATGTTCCCGCCGCCGGACCTCTGGTACGTGCCGGCCGAGAGCGTGACGAAGATCGAGGCCCTCGCACCGAGCGTCGGCATCACCGCCCGCAAGGCCGTCGACGCCAAGGCCCGCTTCGACAGGGCGGAGAGGACACCGCGTCAGGCCGCGGCGGCGAAGAAGAAGGACGGCGGTCTCAAGGTCCACGCCATGACGGATGACGCCGGGCGGCCCACCTGGAACCGGCTGCCCGCCGTCAAGGCCGGCCAGATCACCCCCTGGTCCATGGAGAAGCGCTACAGCTACGCCGGTTACGCACCCGTGCTCGAACAACTCACCGCAGCCATCACGAAGTCGAGGAGCCTGGCCCGATGACCGACGCGCCGTTCCAGTTCTTCACCCTGCGGGTGCTGCGTACGACCCGCCCCACGCCTTCTTTCGTCCGCGTCACCTTCGGCGGTGACGACATCGCGCGCACGGCCACGGCCGGCCGGGACCAGCGCGTGAAGCTGTTCCTGCCGCGACCAGGCCAGGACGCCCCTGTCCTGCCCGGCCCGGACGACGGGCACTGGTGGGACGCGTGGCGCGCCCTCGATCCGGCCGTACGGGGCGTCATGCGGACGTACACGGTGCGCGAACTGCGCCGCGACCCGCAGGAGTTGGACGTCGACTTCGCCGTGCACGAACTGCCGCCGGGATCCGAGGAGGGACCGGCCACCCAGTGGGCACTGAACGCCGCGCACGGCGCCCGCGCCGGGATCCTCGCCCCGATCCACGAGGAGAACGCGGGCTACGACTTCCGACCGCCGGACGGCACCGACTGGATCCTGCTGACCGGCGACGAGTCCGCGCTCCCGGCGGTCGCCGGAATCCTGGAGTCCCTGCCGCCGGGCCTGCCCGCCCGGGTCTGGATCTCGCTCCAGCACGCCGCCGACCGGTGGGAACTTCCCACCAAGGCCGACGCGCACGTCACCTGGCTCGTACGGGACGAGTCCGCGCCCACCACCGAGGACGCGATCCGCGCGGCCGACAACCTGCCGGACGGCACGCCGTACGCCTGGATCGCGGGCGAGTCGGCGACGGTCAAGGCCGTACGCAGACACCTCGTCGGCGAGCGCGGCATCGACCGCAAGGCGGTGAAGTTCACCGGCTACTGGCGGCGCGGGACCTCCGAGGACGAGCTGCTGAGCTCGGGCGAGGACGCGTAGCGCCCCCCGGCGGGGTTTCGCGGACGGCAGGGTTTCGCGTGCCGGATTCCGGCGCTCCCGTGTCCTCGATCGCCGGGCGGCTCGGCCGAGCCGCCCGGCGATCGACGCGTCGCGGATCGACGCGT
>NZ_JARJHW010000100.1:0-25885 GCF_040560175.1 Streptomyces panacea | reverse complement strand
GGGCATGTGCGGGACGCGGTGCGTTTCGCCGATGACGTGCGCCACCTCCAGGACGAGGGTGTGACGCGGTTCCTGGAGATCGGTCCTGATGGTGTGCTGACGGCGATGGCTGGTCAGAGTGCCGAGGGCACGCTGGCGGCCACACTGCGGCGCGACCGCCCGGAGACCGAGAGTGTGTTCGCCGGTGTGGGCCGGTTGTTCGCCACCGGTGTGGCGGTGGACTGGGACGCGGTGTTCGACGGGCGTGGCGCGCGGCGGGTGGATCTGCCGACGTACGCGTTCCAGCGCAAGCGTTTCTGGCTGATCGAGCAGTCGACGGCGGCAGCCGGTGCGGACGGGGTCGACCACCCCCTGCTCACCTCGGGCATTGGGCTGCCGGACACCGGAGGTGTCGTCTTCACCGGACGTCTCTCCCTCGACACCCACCCCTGGCTCGCCGACCACGACGCCTTCGGCGCCGTGGTCGTGCCCGGGGAAGTGTTCCTGGAACTGGCCCTGACAGCAGCGGAGCAGACGGGTCGCGGGCGCGTCGAAGCGCTCGACCTCCACGCGCCGCTGGTCATGGCCGGCACCGAGGACGACACGACACTGCGCGCGATGGTCGACGAGACCGGGGCGTTCAGCGTGTACGCGCGCCGTGGCGACCGGACGGCGGCCTGGGTCAAGCACGCCACCGGCGTCCTGACCTCCGAGGCCACCGAGTCCTCCTGGACACGTGACGACGAGACGTACGCCACGGTGCTCGAAGCCGCCGCGCACGCCGCCGGACTCCACCCCGACGGCGAGCCGACGCTCGCCCATGTGTGGCGCGGAGCCTCGGTGAGCGTCGGCCGGGACGGACAGCCCGTCCTGTCGGTGGAGTCGGTCGAGACCCGCTCGATCACCACGGACGAGGTACGGGCACACACCGGCGGCCGTGAATCGCTGTTCCACGTCGACTGGGTCACCGCCCCCGCACCCGCCGGCTCCGAGACCGGTGCTCATGTCGTCTACGAGTGCCCGCCACTGGACGAGTCCGCGCCCGAAGGCTTCCGGACGATCACCCATCAGGTGCTCCCCGTCATCCAGCGGTGGCTGGACGACGAGCAGGCGGCATCCGCCAAGCTCGTCGTCGTCACGCGCGGCGCGACCGACGGAAGTGACCTCGGGCACGCCGCGGTCTGGGGCCTGGTGCGGTCGGCGGAGTCGGAGCACCCGGGCCGGTTCGTCCTGGTGGACCTGGACGCCGACGGTGAACTCCCCGACGAGGTGCTGCGCCTCGCCGAGCCCGAGATCGCCGTACGAGACGGCGAGATCCGGGTGGCGAGGCTGGCCCGCGTCCCCGCGGTCGAAGGCCGCGTCCAGTCGTGGGGCACACACGGCACGATCCTGATCACCGGTGGCCTGAACGGGCTCGGCGCACTGGCCGCCCGGCACCTGGCCGCGGAGCACGGCGCGAAGAGCCTGCTGCTGACCAGCCGCCGGGGCATGGACACGCCGGGCGCGGCCGAACTGGTGGCGGAGCTGACCGGATCGGGCGCCGAGGTGGAGGTCGTCGTCTGCGACGTCACCGACCGGGACGCCCTGGCCGCCCTGCTGGCCGAGCGGCCCCTGACGGGCGTCGTGCACTCGGCCGGTGTGCTGGACGACGGACTCATGGGAGCGTTGACGCCCGAGCGGCTGGACACGGTCATGAGGCCGAAGGTCGACGCCGCCTGGCATCTGCACGAACTCACCCTGGACCACGATCTCTCGTCGTTCGTGATCTTCTCCTCCGTCGCCGGCACGCTCGGCGGCGCGGGACAGGGCAACTACGCCGCCGCGAACGCCTGGCTGGACGCGCTCGCCCGGCATCGCGCGACCAAGGGGCTGCCCGCGCTGACCCTCGGCTGGGGACCCTGGAGCGAGGTCGGGGGCATGGCAGACCGCCTGGACGACGCCGAGCTGGCGCGGCTCAGGCGCTCGGGAATGCCGCCGCTGTCCCCGGACGAGGGACTGGCGCTGATGGATGCCGCGACCCTGCGCGGCCGGCCGCCGATGACGCTGCCGGTCCGGTTCGACCTGGCGGTGATGCGGTCCCTCGCCGAGACGGGGACGCTGCCCGCGATATTCGGCGCACTGGTACGCGGCCAGACCCGTCGCGCGCCGGTCGGCCGGGCGTCGTGGGAGCGGCTGTCCGGACTGACCGTGCCCGAACGCGAGAAGTTCCTCCTGGAGTTGGTGCGGGGCCACGTCGCCCAGGTGCTCGGACACGGCGGCGCCGACGAGGTGCCCCCGGACCGCGCTTTCAACGAACTCGGCCTCACCTCGCTGGGCGCGGTGGAACTGCGTAACGCGCTCAACACCGAGACAGGGCTGTCACTGCCCCCGACCCTGGCCTTCGACTACCCGACCCCCCTGGCCATCGCCGAGCTCGTGCACGACGGGCTGCGCCCGGAGGAGGCCGACGGGGCGGCCGCGCTGCTGGCCGAACTGAATCGGCTGGAAGCCGTGCTGACCGAGCTGGCATCGGGCGACCGCGAAGCCCATGCCAAGGTCACTGCCCGCCTCGAAACCATGTCGCGACGGGCGCGAGACGCCGGGAGCGGCGTGACGGACGAGCCCGTCGGCGGCCTGGTGGCCGAATCCGATGACGAGTTGTTCGCGGTGCTGAACAAGGAACTCGGACTGTCCTGACGGCTCCCGCCTCTGCTTTGTGAACTTTCACGGATTGGTTGATGACGATGTCGAAGGACTCCAACGACGACCGGCTCCGCGAGTATCTGCGGCTTGCCACCGGTGAGTTGCAGCAGACTCGGCGCCGGCTGCGTGAGGTGGAGGATCGGGAGCGGGAGCCGATCGCGATCGTGGGAATGGCATGCCGCTTCCCCGGTGGCGCGTCCTCGCCTGAAGGACTCTGGGACCTCGTCGCCGACGGCCTGGAAACGGTGGGCGAGTTCCCCACCGACCGGGGCTGGAACCTGGACTCGCTGTACGACCCGGACGGGACGGGCGAGAACACCAGCTACGTCAACAAGGGCAGCTTCCTGGACGGCGCGGGCGACTTCGACCCCGAGTTCTTCGGCATCAGCCCCCTTGAGGCGATGGCGATGGACCCGCAGCAGCGGCTCCTGCTGGAAACCTCCTGGGAGGCCGTGGAGCGGGCCGGGATCGACCCGCCGTCGCTGAAGGGCACCGCCACCGGAGTCTTCGCCGGGCTGGTCTACCACGACTATCCGAGCAGCAGTGTGACCGGTGCGCTGGTCTCCGGCCGGGTGGCCTACACGCTGGGTCTCGAGGGTCCGGCGGTGACCATCGACACCGCCTGCTCGTCATCCCTGGTCGCACTGGACATGGCCGTCAAGGCCCTGCGCAGCGGGGAGTGCTCCCTCGCCCTGGCCGGCGGCGTGACGATCATGTCGACGCCGGTCACCTTCGTGGAGTTCAGCCGGCAGCGGGGTCTGTCGACGGACGGCCGCTGCAAGGCGTTCGCCTCGGCGGCCGACGGCACCGGGTGGGGTGAGGGTGTCGGCATGCTGGTGGTGGAGCGGCTGTCGGACGCCCGCCGCAACGGCCACCCGATTCTGGCGGTCGTGCGCGGCAGCGCCGTCAACCAGGACGGCGCCAGCAACGGCATCACCGCCCCGAACGGCCCGTCCCAGCGCCGGGTGATCCAGCAGGCCCTGGCCAACGCGGGCCTGGCGGGCTCCGATGTGGACGTGGTGGAGGCCCACGGCACCGGGACCACCCTGGGCGACCCGATCGAGGCCCAGGCGCTGCTGGCCACCTACGGGCAGGACCGCCCCGAGGACCGACCGCTGTGGCTCGGGTCGGTCAAGTCGAACATCGGGCACACGCAGGCCGCCGCCGGTGTGGCGGGCATCATCAAGATGGTCCAGGCGATACGCCACGGCTCCCTGCCCAAGACACTGCACGTGGACGAACCGTCCCCGCAGGTGGACTGGACGGCGGGAAGCGTCCGGCTGCTCACCGAGGCCCGCGCCTGGCCGGAGGGCGGCCCGCGCCGCGCCGCCGTGTCCTCGTTCGGGGCCAGCGGGACCAACGCCCACATCGTCCTGGAGGAGGCTCCGCAGGCCGAGGACGTACCGGCCGAAGAGTCGCCGGAGTCGCCGCAACCGCGTGAGCACCGGGAACTTCCGGTGGTGCCCTGGCTGATCTCCGGGAAGACCGAGGCCGCCGTACGCGCGTACGCGCAGCGGCTCCAGGCCGTCGCGACGGACGACGTACGGCCGGTGGACGTGGGATGGTCCCTGGCCACGCAGCGGGCGTCGTACGACTACCGGGCCGCCGTGCTGGCCGCCGACGAAGAGGGCTTTGCCCAAGGGCTCGCCGCTCTGGTGCAGGGGGAAGCACCGGTGACCGCGGCCCGGCCCGGCGCCGGCGCGGTCATGGTGTTCCCCGGACAGGGCTCCCAGTGGGTGGGCATGGCGACCGAGCTGATGGCGTCGTCCGCCGTGTTCACGGAGCAGATGTCCGCGTGCGAGGAGGCACTGGCGCCGTTCGTGGACTGGTCGTTGAGCGAGGCGCTCGATGACGAGGCCCTGCTGGAACGGGTCGACGTCGTGCAGCCCGTCCTGTGGGCGGTCATGGTGTCACTGGCCGGTCTGTGGCGGCACTACGGAGTCGAGCCCGTCGGCGTGGTGGGCCACTCCCAGGGCGAGATCGCCGCGGCGAGCGTCGCCGGAGCGCTGTCGTTGCAGGACGGCGCCCGGGTGGTCGCCCTGCGCAGCAAGGCGCTGCTGGCCCTCTCCGGCCAGGGCGGGATGGTGTCGGTCGCCCTCCCCCGGGAGGAGACCGAGCGGCTGATCGAGCGCTGGGGCACCCGGACGGGCATCGCGGTGGTCAACGGCAACGCCGCCACCGTGGTCTCGGGCGAGGTCGACGCGCTGGACGAACTGATGGCCTCCTGCGAGGCCGACGGCGTACGGGCGCGCCGGATCCAGGTGGACTACGCCTCGCACTCGGCACAGGTGGAGCGCATCGAGCGGGAACTGCTCGAAGTGCTGGCACCCATCAAGCCCCGCGCCTCGCGGATCCCCTTCTACTCCACCGTGACCGGCGGGCTGCTGGACACCACCGGTCTCGACGCCGGCTACTGGTACCGGAATCTGCGCCAGACCGTGGAGTTCGACCGGACCATCCGCCGGCTGACCGAGCAGGGCGTGGGAGTGTTCATCGAGGCCAGCCCGCACCCGGTGCTGGCGCCGAGCATGGAACAGACCACGATCGGCACGCTGCGCCGCAACGACGGCGGCCTCGACCGTTTCCTGAGCGTGCTGGCCCAGGCACACACCCGCGGCGTGGACGTCGACTGGGAGAAGGTGTACGCCGCGACCGGGGCGGGGCAGACGGAACTGCCCACGTACGCCTTCCAGCACAACCGCTACTGGCTGAACGACGAGACGGCGAACGCCGACGCGGCCTCCATGGGCCTGGGCTCGCTGGGCCACCCGCTGCTCGGGGCGATGGTCATGCTCGCGGGCTCGGAGGAGGTCGTGCTCACCGGACGGCTGTCGACCGGGACGCTGCCCTGGCTCACCGACCATGTCATCGGCGGCTCGATCCTCTTCCCCGGCACCGGATTCGTGGAGCTGGTGATCCGGGCCGGCGACGAGGTCGGCTGCGGCCGTGTCGAGGAGCTGACGATCGAGGCGCCGCTGGTCCTCGCCGAGCGCGGCGGGGTCGCCGTCCAGGTCGTCGTCGGAGCGGCGGACGAAGAGGGCCGCCGCGAGGTCCAGGTGTACTCCCGCGACCAGGACGCGACCGACCTGCCCTGGAACCGGCACGCCACCGGTCTGCTCGCCACCGCCACCTCCGCCGGGGGAGGCGAACTGACCGAGTGGCCCCCGCCCGGCGCCGAGCCGCTGGACCTCGATGTCGACACCCTCTACGAGGAGTTGGTCGGCACGGGTCTGGCGTACGGGCCGACCTTCCGGGGGCTTCGGGCCGCCTGGCGGGCCGGCGACGAGGTGTTCGCCGAGATCGCCCTGCCGGACAACGCGGTGGCGGACGCCTTCGGTCTGCACCCGGCCCTCTTCGACGCGGGCCTGCACGCCATCGGACTCTCCCCGGCCGGAACCGGCGATGTGGCGATGCTGCCGTTCGCCTGGTCGGGAGTGGAACTGCACGCCTCCGGCGCGGGCGCGCTGCGGGTGCGCGTCACGCCCGTGCAGGACGGTGTGGCGGCCCTGACGATCGCCGACGCGACCGGCCGGCCCGTCGCGACGGTCGACTCGTTGGTCCTGCGGCCCCTCACGGACGTGGCGACCAAGCCCCGTACGGAGTCGCTGTACCACGTCGCCCTGACCCCGGTCGCCGCCGGCACCGCCTCCACCGGGGGGCAACCGCCCGCCGACGAGGAGGTGTTCCGCCTCCCCGGCGGACTGGACGTACGCGCGGCGGTGAACCTGGCGCTGGAGGCACTTCAGTCCGCAGGCTCCCGTCTGGTGGTCGTCACGCGCGGCGCGGTCTCGGTGGGCGGCGGGGACGTCGACGACCTGGCCGCGGCGGCCGTCTGGGGTCTGGTGCGTACCGCCCAGACCGAAGACCCCGACCGGTTCTTCCTGATCGACCTGGACGGTGACGCCGACGAGGCGCGGGGCGCGGACAACGCCGACCTCGCGCCGGCGCTGTCGACCGGTGAGCCCCGGGTGGTGGTACGCGACGGTGTCGCCCACGCGCCCCGGCTGGCCCGTGTGTCGGCGGCGCCGGAGCCGGCGGACGACCCGGCGCCGGCGTTCGGCGACGAGGTGCTGATCACCGGTGGAGTCGGTGTCCTGGGTGCTCTGCTGGCCCGGCATCTCGTCACCGAGTACGGGGTGTCACGGCTCCTGCTGACCGGTCGCCGGGGCGTGGAGACGCCCGGCGCGGCGGAGTTGGTGGAGGAGCTGAGCGGGCTGGGGGCCGAGGTCGAGGTCGCCGCCTGCGACGTCGGCGACCGTGAGGCGCTGGCGGCGCTGCTGGCCGGGCGTTCGCTCACCGGTGTGGTGCACGCGGCGGGTGTCCTGGACGACGGTGTGATCGGGTCGCTGACGCCCGAGCGGGTGGACCGGGTCATGCGCCCCAAGGTGGACGCCGCCCTGTATCTGCACGAGCTGACACGCGACATGGACCTGAGCGCGTTCGTACTGTTCTCCTCCGCGGCCGGCGTGATCGGCTCGCCGGGTCAGGGCAACTACGCGGCGGCCAACGCCTATCTGGACGCCCTGGCCGAGCGCCGCCGTGCGGGTGGCCTGCCCGCCCAGTCCCTGGCGTGGGGCGTGTGGCGGACCAGTACCGGTATGGCCAGTGAACTGACGGACACCGACCGCTCCCGTATGGAACGCGGCGGCATCCTGTCGCTGTCCCACAGCGAGGGGCTGGCCCTCTTCGACGCGGCGACGGCGGCGGACGGACCCGCCGTACTCGTCCCCGTCAAGCTCGACCTCCCGGCCGTCCGCGCCGGCGGCGCGGTGCCGGAGCTGCTGCGCGGCCTGGTCCCGGTCGTCACCCGTGGCACCGCCCGCACCCGCGCCGACGCGGACGGGCTCCGCGAGCGGCTCGTGGGCATGTCCGACGACCAGCGCTTCGACATGCTGCTGAACCTGGTCCGCGCGCAGGCCGCCACCACGCTCGGCTACGCCGGACCGCAGGCCGTCGACCCGGAGCGCGCGTTCCGCGATCTGGGCGTCGACTCCCTGGCGGCGATGGAGCTGCGCAACGGGCTCGGCGGCGCGACCGGCCTGCGGCTTCCGGCCACGCTGGTGTTCGACTACCCGAACCCCACCGTCCTCGCGCGTCATCTGCTGGACGAGGTCTCGGGAACGGTGCACCAGAGCCGTGTCACCCCGGTCGCGACCCCGGTCGGCGACGACCCGATCGCGATCGTCGCGATGGCGTGCCGCTACCCGGGAGGCGTGTCCTCGCCGGAGGACCTGTGGCGGCTGGTCGACAGCGGCACGGACGCCATCTCGCACTTCCCCACCGACCGCGGCTGGGACCTGGAGCGGATCTACGACCCCACGGCCACCCGCCCCCGCACCAGCTACGTCGACAAGGGCGGATTCCTCTACGACGCGGCCCAGTTCGACCCCGGCTTCTTCGGGATCGCGCCGAACGAGGCACTGGTGATGGACCCCCAGCAGCGGCTGCTGCTGGAGGCGTCCTGGGAGGTACTGGAGCGCGCGGGCATCGACCCGACGACGCTCAAGGGCAGCCCGACCGGTGTGTTCGCCGGAATGATGTACCACGACTACACCCACAACAGCAGCACGGGCGCCATCGCCTCCGGCCGTGTCTCCTACACCCTGGGGCTGGAAGGCCCCGCGGTGACCGTCGACACCGCCTGCTCGTCCTCCCTGGTCGCCCTGCACCTGGCGGCGCAGGCCCTGCGGTCGGGGGAGTGCTCGCTCGCCCTGGCCGGCGGCGTCACCGTGATGGCCGCGGCGGACAACTTCATCGAGTTCAGCGAGCAGCGCGGGCTGGCGACCGACGGCCGCTGCAAGTCCTTCGCGGCCGCCGCCGACGGCGCCAGCTGGAGTGAGGGTGTCGGCATGCTCCTGGTGGAGCGGCTGTCGGACGCCCGCCGCAACGGCCACCCGGTGCTGGCCCTCGTACGGGGCACGGCGACCAACCAGGACGGCGCGAGCAACGGCCTGACCGCCCCCAACGGGCCGTCCCAGCAGCGGGTGATCAAGCAGGCGCTGGCCAACGCGGGCCTGGCGGGCGCCGATGTGGACGCGGTCGAGGCGCACGGCACGGGCACCACCCTGGGTGACCCGATCGAGGCGCAGGCGCTGCTGGCCACCTACGGCCAGGGCCGTCCCGAGGACCGTCCGCTGTGGCTGGGTTCGATCAAGTCGAACATCGGTCACACCCAGGCCGCCGCGGGTGTGGCGGGCATCATCAAGATGGTCGAGGCGATGCGGCAGGGCACGCTGCCCAGGACGCTGCACGTGGACGCGCCCACACCCCAGGTGGACTGGGAGGCCGGCGACGTCCAGCTGCTCACCGAGACGAGGGAGTGGCCGAACGACGGCCGCCCGCGCCGCGCGGGCGTGTCCTCCTTCGGCATCAGCGGCACCAACGCCCACGTCATCATCGAGGAGGCCGCCCCGGTCGAGGAAGCGCCCGTGGAGCGGCGGGAGTTGCCCGTCGTCCCCCTGGTGCTGTCGGCCCGGACCCGTACCGCGCTCCAGGCCCAGCTCGACCGGATCACCTCCGTCGACGCGGACGAGCTGGACGTGGCGTACTCGGCCGCGACCGGCCGGGCCGCCCTGGAACACCGCGCGGTGCGGATCGGCTCCGAGACCGTGATCGACTCGGTCACCGAGGGCGGGCTGGCGTTCCTGTTCACCGGACAGGGCAGTCAGTGGGCCGGGATGGGCCAGGAGCTGTACGAGACGTTCCCCGCCTTCGCCACGGCGTTCGACGAGGTGTGCGCCGTGCTCGACCCCGCGCTGCGCGAGGTGATGTGGGGCGACGAGGAGGCCCTGGGCCGCACCGAGTTCACCCAGCCCGCGATCTTCGCTCTCCAGGTCGCCCTGTTCCGGCTGGTGGAGTCGTGGGGGATCAAACCGGACCTCATGACCGGCCACTCCATCGGCGAACTCGCCGCCGCCCATGTGGCCGGGGTGTTCGATCTGGCTGACGCCGCCCGGCTGATCACGGCGCGCGGACGGCTGATCCAGGAACTCCCGTCCGGCGGGGCGATGGTGGCGATCCGGGCCACCGAGGAGGAGGTCACGCCGCACCTCACCGAGCAGGTGAGCGTCGCGGCGGTCAACACCCCCGGCTCGGTGGTGATCTCGGGCGCCGATGAGGCCGTCACCGCCATCGCCGAGCGGTTCGCCGACCGCAAGACGACCCGGCTGAAGGTGTCGCACGCGTTCCACTCGCCCCTGATGGACCCGATGCTCGAAGAGTTCCGGAAGGTCGCCGAGAGCGTCACCTACCGCGAGCCGGTCATCCAGCTGACCAAGGACGTGGCGTCGGCGGAGTACTGGGTACGGCACGTGCGCGACGCGGTGCGGTTCGCCGACGACGTACGCCACCTCCAGGACCAGGGCATCACCCGGTTCCTGGAGATCGGACCGGACAGCGTGCTCACCGCGATGGTGCGGCAGACCGCCGACGGGACGGTCGCGGCCACCCAGCGACGCGACCGTCCCGGCGTGGAAACCCTCTTCACCGGCGTCGGCCGGCTGTTCGCCGCCGGTGTCCGGGTCGACTGGAACGCCGTGTTCGACGGGCGCGGGGCGCGGCGGGTCGACCTGCCGACGTACCCCTTCCAGCGGCAGTCGTTCTGGATCGAGTCGGGGCGCGGCGCGGACGCGTCCGACCACCCGCTGCTTGACCAGGCGGTCACTGTCGCGGGGGCGGACCGGACCGTGCTGACCGGGCGTCTGTCGCTCGGTACCCAGCCCTGGCTCGCCGAACACGCGGTCGCCGGCACCCTGCTCTTCCCCGGTACGGGCTTCGTCGAACTGGCCGTCCGCGCGGGCGACGAGGTCGGCTGCGGCCGGATCGAGGAGCTGACGATCGAGGCACCGCTGGTCCTCGCCGAACACACCGCCACGGCCGTACAGGTCGTGGTCGGGGTGGACGACGGAGCGGGCCACCGGGCGGTCGAGGTGTACGCCCGCGGCGCGGACGAAGCCCATCTGCCCTGGACCCGCCACGCCGCCGGAACCCTGGCCCCGGCCACCGGCGGCCCGGCGGCCGAGGCGATGACCCAGTGGCCACCGCCCGGGGCGGAGCCCGTGGAACTGGCGGGGCTGTACGAGAGCCTGGCGGAAGCCGGAATCGACTACGGGCCGGCGTTCCAGGGACTCAAGTCCGCCTGGCGCGGCGAGGGGACGGTCTACGCCGACGTCGTCCTGTCCGGGGCGGCGGACCGCTTCGGGATCCACCCGGCACTTCTGGACGCGGCCCTGCACACGGTCCCTTTGCTGTCGGACGACGACCGCGTCGTCCTGCCGTTCTCCTGGGCGGGAGTGGAACTGCACGCCTCCGGCGCCACCGCGCTCCGTGTCCGGATGACGCTCTCCGGCCAGGACCAGGTGGCCCTCCACGCCGTCGACGGCGCCGGGCAGCCGGTCGTCTCCGTGGACGCCCTGACGCTGCGGCCGATGGCCGCCGGGGCGCTCACCCGCGTCGACTCGCTCTTCCAGGTCGAGTGGACGCCCGTCGCCGTACGCGACGACGCGGCCGGTGACGCGAAGGTGTGGCGGACCGAGGGCGACGACGTGCTCTCCACACTGCATCCGCTGCTCAAGGCGATCCAGGCGGAGACCGAGACCCTCGCGGTCGTCACGCGCGGCGCGGTCTCCGTGGCCGGTGAGCGGGTGACCGACCTGGCCGGCGCCTCGGCGTGGGGCCTGGTGCGCAGCGCCCAGTCGGAGGACCCGGGCCGGTTCGTCCTGGTCGACGTGGCCGGTGAGGACGAGAAGGCGGACATCGCCCTGGCCCTGGCGGCGGGAGAGCCCCAGGTGGCCGTCCGGGACGGGAAGGTCTACGTACCGAGGCTGAGGGCGGCCTCGGTCGCGGAGTCCGAGCCGTCCTCGGTCTTCGGCGACGAGGTGCTGATCACGGGCGCGTCCGGCGCCCTGGGCGGACTGGTCGCGCGCCATCTCGTCACCGGGCACGGCGTACGGCGACTGCTGCTGACCAGCCGCCGGGGCCTGGCGGCGCCCGGCGCGGCGGAGCTGATGAAGGAGCTGGCCGGGCTGGGGGCCGAGGTCGAGGTCGCCGCCTGCGACGTCGCCGACCGTGAGGCGCTGGCGGCGCTGCTGGCCGGGCGCTCGCTCACCGGTGTGGTGCACGCGGCGGGCGTTCTGGACGACGGCGTGATCGCGTCGCTGACCCCCGAACGCCTGGACAAGGTCGTCACACCCAAGGCGGTGGCCGCCCTGCATCTGCACGAGCTGACACGCGACATGGACCTGAGCGCGTTCGTACTGTTCTCCTCCGCGGCCGGCGTGATCGGCACACCGGGGCAGGGCAACTACGCCGCGGCCAACGCGTTCCTGGACGCACTGGCCGAGCACCGGCGCGCCGACGGCCTCGCCGCCCAGTCCCTGGCCTGGGGCCTGTGGACGACCGACGCCGGCATGGCCGGTGACCTGGCGGACACCGACCGGCAGCGGATCGACCGCGCGGGCCTCGTGGGACTCTCACCCGAGCAGGGTCTCGAACTCCTCGACGTGGCGGGCGCGCTGGCCGCACCGGCGCTGGTGCCCATGAGCCTGGACACCAGGACGCTGAACGCGGCCGAGGTGCCTCCGATGCTGCGCGGACTGGTACGCGGCTCCTCGCGGCGTGCCGTGTCGGCGGAATCCACGGGCGGCGGGGCCGCGTTGCGGCAGCGCCTGTCGGCACTGCCCGACGACGAGCGGTACGACGAAGTCCTCGACCTCGTCCGTACCCACGCTGCGGCCGTACTGGGTCACGCGGGCCCCGAGGCCGTCGAACCGGAGCGGGCCTTCAGCGATCTGGGCTTCGACTCGCTGGGCGCCGTCGAGTTCCGCAACACCCTCAACGCCGCGGCCGGGCTGCGGCTGCCCGCCACGATGATCTTCGACCATCCCACCGCCCGGGTGCTCGCCGAGCACATCGGCGCGGAGCTGGCACCCGACGGTGACGCCGCCGCCGCTGCCGACGAGGAGACGGTCCGCCGTCTGCTCGGGTCGATTCCGCTCACCCGGCTGCACGACGCGGGGCTGATGGAGGCCCTGCTCGAACTCGCCGGCGCCGGCGGCGCCTCCGGCACGGCGGCAGCCGCGCCCGAGGAAGACTCGATCGACGCGATGGACGCCGAAGCCCTGATCAGCATGGCCCTGCAGGACACCGATCCGGACGAAGCGACGCGGGAAGTCTGAGGACACGATGGCCGACACCGACCAGAAACTCGTGGCGGCGCTGCGCGCGTCGCTCAAGGAGTCCGAGAGCCTGCGTACGCGCAACCGCGCCCTGCAGGCCGCCTCCCGCGAACCGATCGCGATCGTGGCGATGAGCTGCCGCTACCCCGGCGCGACCTCTCCCGAGGAGCTGTGGCGGCTGGTCGCCGACGGGACGGACGCCGTCTCGCGGTTCCCCGCCGACCGCGGCTGGGACGAGGAGGGCATCTACGACCCCGAGCCGGGAAAGCCCGGCAAGACGTACTCGCGCGAAGGCGGGTTCCTCTACGACGCGGCCGAGTTCGATCCCGGCTTCTTCGGGATCGCGCCGAACGAGGCGCTGGTGATGGACCCGCAGCAGCGATTGCTGCTGGAGGCGTCGTGGGAGGTGCTTGAGCGGGCCGGCATCGACCCGACGACGCTCAAGGGCAGTCCGACCGGTGTGTTCGCCGGAATGATGTACCACGACTACACGTACAACAGCAGCACGGGCGCCATGGCCTCCGGCCGGGTCGCCTACACCCTGGGTCTTGAGGGCCCCGCGGTGACGATCGACACCGCCTGCTCGTCCTCCCTGGTCGCCCTGCACTGGGCGGTCCAGGCCCTGCGGTCGGGGGAGTGCTCGCTCGCCCTCGCCGGCGGTGTCACCGTGATGGCGACACCCGAGACCTTCATCGAGTTCAGCCACCAGCGCGGGCTGGCGACCGACGGCCGCTGCAAGTCGTACGCCGCGGCGGCCGACGGCACCGGCTGGGGCGAGGGCGTCGGCATGATCCTGGTGGAGCGGCTGTCGGACGCCCGCCGCAACGGCCACCCGGTGCTGGGGATCGTGCGCGGTACGGCGATCAACCAGGACGGCGCCAGCAACGGCATCACCGCCCCCAACGGCCCGGCCCAGCAGCGGGTGATCAGGCAGGCGCTGGCCAACGCCCGGGTGTCCGCCGACGGGGTCGACCTGATCGAGGGCCACGGCACCGGCACGACGCTCGGCGACCCGATCGAGGCGCAGGCCCTGCTCGCCGCCTACGGGCAGGACCGCCCCGAGGACCGACCGCTGTGGCTGGGTTCGATCAAGTCGAACATCGGTCACACCCAGGCCGCGGCGGGCGTGGCGGGCATCATCAAGGTGGTCGAGGCCATCCGGCACGGTGTCATGCCGCCCACGCTGCACGTCGACGCCCCGACACCCCAGGTGGACTGGGAGGCCGGCGACGTCCGGCTGCTCACCGAGGCCCGGCGGTGGCCCGACCAGGAACACCCGCGCCGCGCGGGGGTGTCGTCCTTCGGCATCAGCGGGACCAACGCCCACGTCATCATCGAGGAGGCACCGCCCGCCGAGGAGGACGCGCCGCCGGTCGCCGCGACCACCGGGGGCCCGGTGCTGTGGACCCTGTCGGGCAGGACCCAGCAGGCGCTGTCCGCGCAGGCCGAGAGCCTCCACTCCCATCTGCGCGAGCGGCCCGACCTGACGCCCGCGGACGTGGGCCTGTCCCTGGCGACCGGCCGCGCGGCTCTCGAACACCGCGCGGCGATCGTCGCCGACGACCGTCCGGGCCTCCTCGCGGGGCTCACCGCGCTGGCCGGGGGAACCCCCTCGCCGTCCGTCGTCACCGGCAAGCGGCGCGAGGGCAAGGTGGCGTTCCTCTTCACCGGCCAGGGCAGCCAGCGCCTCGGCATGGGACGGGAGTTGTACGAGACCTTCCCGGTCTTCACCGCCGCGTTCGACGAGGTGTGCGAGGCCACGGGCCTGTCGCTCAAGGACGTGATGTGGGGCGACGAGGCGGCGTTGAACCGCACCGAGTACGCCCAGCCCGCGATCTTCGCCCTGGAAGTCGCCCTGTTCCGGCTGGTGGAGTCCTGGGGAATCAAGCCCGACCACCTCGCCGGGCACTCCATCGGCGAACTGGCGGCGGCCCATGTCGCGGGCGTTCTCAGCCTTGAGGACGCCGCGAGGCTGGTCGCCGAACGCGGGCGGCTGATGCAGGCGCTCCCGGCGGGCGGGGCCATGGCCGCCATCGAGGCCACCGAGGAGGAAGTCGCGCCGCTGCTCACCGACGAGGTGGGCATCGCCGCCCTCAACAGCCCGTCCTCCGTGGTCGTTTCGGGCACCGAGGACGCGGTCGCGGCGATCACCGAGCACTTCGCCGACCGCAGGACGCGCCGGCTGACCGTCTCCCACGCGTTCCACTCGCCGCTGATGGAACCGATGCTGGAGGACTTCCGCAAGGTCGCCGAGTCCGTCACCTACGAACGGCCGCGTATCCGGCTGGTGAAGGACATGGCGTCCGCCGACTACTGGGTACGGCATGTGCGCGACGCGGTGCGGTTCGCCGACGACGTACGACGCCTGGAGGCCGAGGGCGTCACCCGGTTCCTGGAGATCGGACCCGACGGGGCCCTCGCCGCCATGGCCCGCCAGACCGCGCCGGAGGCCACCACCGCCGCCGCCCTGCGCCGCGACCGGCCCGAGGCCACGACACTGCTGACCGCCGTCGCCCATCTGCACACCACGGGCATCTCTCCCGACTGGACCGCCTTCTTCGCGGGCCGGCGGGCACACCGGGTCGATCTGCCCACCTACTCCTTCCAGCGCACCCGCTACTGGCTCCAGGAGCCGGTGGACGCAGGAGGCGGCAGCGCGGCGTCCATGGGCCTCAGCGCGCTCGACCACCCCCTGCTGAGCGCCGAGATCACCGTTCCCGGCTCTCGGACGGTGATCTACACGGGCCGTCTGTCGACCGACACCCACCCCTGGCTGGCCGACCACGAGGTGCTGGGCGCGACGCTGCTGCCCGGCACGGCGTTCGTCGAACTGGCGGTACGCGTGGGCGACCAGGTCGGCCACGGCGTCCTCGAAGAACTGACGCTGCGCGCGCCCCTGGTCCTGCCCGAGAGCGGCGGCGTACAACTGCGGCTGACGGTCGGTGAACCGGTCGACGACACCGGCCGGCGGCCCCTGAGCATCCACTCGCTCGCCGAGGACGCCGACGACGACGCGCCCTGGGTCCTGCACGCCGAAGGCGCCCTGGTGGCCGAGGAGTCCACCGAGGCGACCTCCTTCGACCTGACGCGCTGGCCGCCGGACGAGGCGACGAGGATCACCACCGACGGCGCGTACGAACGGTTCGCGGACCTCGGATACGTCTACGGCCCCGCGTTCCAGGCGCTCAAGGCGGCCTGGCGCGTCGGTGACGAGACATTCGCCGAGGTGGCGCTCGCCGACGACGTGGCCGACGCCGAGAGGTTCGTACTGCACCCGGCCCTGCTCGACTCCGCCCTGCACGCGGTGATACTCGGCGCGGGCGAAGACGAAGCCACCTCGCTGCCGTTCGCCTGGAAGGGTGTGCGGCTGCACGCCTTCGGCGCCAAGGCCGCGCGCGTCCGGTTCACCCCCAACGCCGAGGGCGGCACGACGATCCGCGTCGCCGACTCCCAGGGCCGTCCCGTCGCGTACGTGGAGTCGCTGATCTCCCGGGAGGTCTCCGCCGAACAGCTCGCACCGGCGTCCGCCGGGCCGGGCGACTCCCTCTTCCACCTCGCGTGGACACCCGCCGCCACCGCCACCGCCGCCGACGCGGACTGGACGACGGTCACCGAACTGGCCGAACTCTCCGGCCCGGTGCCCTCGACGGTCGCCTGGACACCCCCGGCAAGCACCGGCCGGATCGCCGACGACGTCAGGACGGTCACCGCCGAGACGCTCCGGACCCTCCAGACCTGGCTCACGGACGAACGGTTCGCCGACAGCAGGCTCCTGGTGGTCACCCGCGGCGACGACCTGGCACACGCCTCCGCCTGGGGCCTGGTACGCGCCGCCCGCTCCGAGGACCCGGAGCGCTTCGCGCTGCTCGACACCGACGGCGACGACCCGCAGACGATCGGCCGGGCCGTCGCGTCGGGCGAGCCCGACCTGCGCGTACGGGGCGAGGAGATCCTGGTCCCCCGGCTCGCGCGCGTCCCGGCCGCCCCGGAGGACGACGCACCCTCGCGCTCGCCCTGGGACCGGCCCGGAGCCGTACTGGTCACCGGCGGCACGGGCGGTCTCGGCGCGCTCGTCGCCCGCCACCTGGTGGCCGAACACGGCGTCCGGGACCTGCTGCTGACCAGCCGTCGCGGCATCGACGCGCAGGGCGCGGCCGACCTCCACCAGGAGCTGACCGCCCTCGGCGCGACGGTCGAGATCGCCGCCTGCGACGTGGCCGACCGGGACGCCGTCGAGGCGCTGCTGGCCGGCCGCTCCCTCGGCGCCGTCGTCCACACGGCCGGGGTACTGGCCGACAGCATGATCGCCAACCTGACGGCGCACGGCCTCGACCAGGTCCTGCGCCCCAAGGTGGACGGCGCACTCAACCTGCACGACCTCACCCGCGACCAGGAGCTGGGCGCCTTCGTCCTGTTCTCGTCAGCGGCGGGCGTGCTCGGCTCGCCCGGCCAGGGCAACTACGCCGCCGCCAACACCTTCCTCGACGCCCTCGCCGCGCGGCGCCAGGCCGAGGGACTGCCCGCGCAGTCCCTCGCCTGGGGGCTGTGGGCGGACACCGGCGGAATGGCGGGCCACCTGAGCGAGGCAGACCTGCGGCGGCTGCGCCGCCAGGGCATGCCCGCGCTGTCGTCCCGGGACGGCCTCGCGCTGTTCGACGCCGCGTCCGCGAGGCCCGAGCCGGCGCTCGTGCCGATGAGCCTGGACCTGCGGGCGCTGCGGAACGGGGCCGGAGGCGAACTCCCCGTCGTACTGCGCGGCCTGGTCCCGGCCGTACGGCGCCGCGCCGCGACCGCCGACCCGTCGGCGCTGCGGCACGAGCTGGCCGCGATGCCCGCGCAGCAGCGGGAGCGGGCGCTCAGCGATCTGGTGCTGAGCCTCGCCGCCTCCGTGCTCGGACACGCCGACGCCGAAGCCGTCGACCCCAGCCGCGACTTCCTGGAGTCCGGGTTCGACTCGCTCACCGCGATGGAACTGCGCACCGCGCTGATCGCCGCCACCGGGGCGAAGCTGCCCATGATGGCGGTGTTCGACAGCAAGACCCCGGCCAACCTGGCCCGTCTCCTCGCCGACGAGATGGAGTCCGGGACGGCCGCCGCCGCAGGCGCCGAGTCCGCCGCCGAGCCCTCGGAAGAGGACGACGAGACGGTCACCGAGATGTTCCGGCGGGCGGTCCGGGCCGGTGACACGACAGGGGCACTGGGCCTGATGTCGGCGGTCGCGGCGCTGCGGCCCCGGTTCGTCACACCCGCCGACCTCGCGCGACCCCCGAAGACGGTGCGGCTGGCGGACGGCCCCGGCCGCCCCCGGCTGATCTGCCTGGCCACACCCATGGCGGGCGGCGGCGTGCACCAGCACGCCCGGCTCGGTTCCGAATTCCGGGACGTGCGGCACGTGTCGGCGGTGGCACTGCCCGGATTCCACCGGGACGAGCCACTGCCCGACTCCGTCGAGGTGCTGACACAGGTGCTGAGCGACGCCGTGCTGGCGGCGGCGGACGGTGAGCCGTTCGTACTGCTCGGCTACTCCTCCGGCGGCATCATCGGCCACATCATCGCCCGTCACCTGGAGGAGACGCTCAAGGTCCCGCCCGCCGGGCTCGTCCTGATCGACACCTTCCGGGTCGAGGACACGGCGATGAACGTCGGGTTCGGCCACCTCATGGGCGAACTGCTGACGGTGGAGACGACCCTCGGCAACTACGACGCGGCGCGACTGTCCGCGATGCCGCACTACTTCCAGGTACTGGCGGGCTTCGACCCCGTACGGCTGGCCGCGCCGACCCTGTTCGTCCAGGCGTCCGAGCCGTTCGTCCAGCCCCCCGAGGGGGTCGACGTGGCGGAGATGCGGGCCCGCCCGTGGGACTCCGAGCACACCCTGCGCACCGTCGAAGGCAACCATTTCTCGCTCGGGCAGGACCACGCCCCGGCGACCGCCCGAGTCATCGAGGAATGGCTGGAGACGCTCGACTGAGCCGTGGCCGACGCCAGGCTTCCCCTCGGAAGAAGTGCACGCCGCGTGCGGGGGACGCGGCACCGCTGCTGAGAACGACCCGAACTTAGGTGGTTTGAGAAATGGCGTCCACGCCCACGGCCAAAGGAACTGTTCCCTTCGGGGAGTACAAGACCTGGTACCGCGTCACCGGGCAGCCCGCTGAGGGCCGCCCGGCCCTCGTCGTCGTGCACGGAGGCCCCGGCTCCACCCACGACTACCTGACAGGGCTGTCCGTCTACGCCGAACAGGGCTGGTCGGTGGTGCACTACGACCAGATCGGGAACGGCGGCTCCACCCACCTCCCCGACGCGGACCCCGGCTTCTGGACCCCCCAACTCTTCCGCGACGAGCTGGAGAACCTGCTGCGCCGGCTCGGCATCGCCGACGACTACGTCCTGTTCGGACAGTCGTGGGGCGGACTGCTCGCCGCCTGGCACGCCTCGGCCAAACCCGCCGGGCTGCGCGGCCTGGTCATCGCCAACGCACCGGCCTCCTACCCCCTGTGGCTCTCGGAGATGGACGTCCTGCGCGCCCAACTGCCGCCCGGCGTCGACGAGACGCTGCGCCGGCACGAGGCCGCCGGCACCACCGACAGCGACGAGTACCTGGAGGCGATGCTGGTCTTCTACAGCCGCCACGTCTGCCGCGTCGAACCGTGGCCCAGCGAACTCATGGCCTCCTACCTGGAAGCCGTCACCGACCCGACGGTCTACCGCACCATGAACGGCCCCAACGAGTTCCATGTCATCGGCAGCATCCGCGACTGGTCGGTGATCGACTGCCTGCCCGACATCAGCGCGCCCACCCTCATCATGTCGGGCCGCCACGACGAGGCCACCCCGGTCACGGTGCGCCCCTACCAGGAACTCATTCCGGGCGCCCGCTGGGAAATCCTTGAGAACTCCAGCCACAACCCGCACCTGGAGGAGCCGGAGCGCTTCTACGAGGTGCTCGGCGGATTCCTTGACTCGGTACGCGTGAGCGACACGCGGACCACGACCGTGAGCGGAGGCTGAGACGACGATGAACGCCGAAGTCGAGGAGATCGTCGAGGCACTGCGTGGCTCGCTGGTCGAGAACGAGAGGCTGCGGCAGGACAACGACAGCCTGCGCGCCGCCGCGAGCGTCAGCACCGAACCCATCGCGATCATCGGCATGGCCTGCCGGTACCCCGGTGGCGTCGGATCCCCCGAGGAGCTGTGGGCGCTGGTCGAGGAAGGCCGTGACGCGATCAGCCCGTTCCCGGGCGACCGCGGCTGGGACATGAGCGCGCTGTACGACCCCGAGCCCGGAAAGCCCGGCAAGACGTACGCGCGCGAGGGCGGCTTCCTGCACGACGCCGCGCAGTTCGACCCCGAGTTCTTCGGGATCAGCCCGCGCGAGGCCCTCACCATGGACCCCCAGCAGCGGCTCCTGCTGGAGATCACCTGGGAGTCGATGGAGCGCGCCGGACTCGACCCGGCGTCGCTGCGCGGCAGCCGCACCGGTGTGTTCGCCGGCGCGATGTACCACGACTACGGCATCACCAGCAGCGACGGCAGCCTCGTCTCCGGACGCGTCGCCTACACCCTCGGGCTGGAGGGCCCGGCGGTCACCGTCGACACGGCCTGCTCGTCGTCGCTGGTCGCGCTCCAGTGGGCCTCGCAGGCCCTGCGCTCGGGAGAGTGCACCCTGGCGCTGGCCGGCGGCGTCAGCGTCATGGCCACGCCCGAGACGTTCATCGAGTTCAGCGAGCAGCGCGGACTCTCGGCCGACGGCCGCTGCCGCTCGTTCGCCGCCTCCGCCGACGGCACGGGCTGGGCCGAGGGCGCGGGCGTCCTGCTGCTGGAGAAGCTGTCCGACGCCCGCCGCAACGGGCACCCCGTGCTGGCCGTCGTACGCGGCTCGGCCGTCAACCAGGACGGCGCGTCCAACGGCTTCAGCGCCCCCAACGGCCCCTCGCAGCGCCGTGT
Source organism: Streptomyces panacea (assembly GCF_040560175.1). NCBI lineage: Bacteria > Bacillati > Actinomycetota > Actinomycetes > Kitasatosporales > Streptomycetaceae > Streptomyces > Streptomyces panacea. The sequence continues at coordinate 5,105 of NZ_JARJHW010000100.1, read as the reverse complement.
CATCCAGCAGGCGCTCACCGCGGCCGGACTGACGACCGCCGATGTCGACGTCATGGAAGGCCACGGCACCGGCACCTCGCTCGGCGACCCCATCGAGGCGCAGGCACTGCTCGCCACGTACGGACAGGGCCGCGAAGAACCGCTGTGGCTGGGTTCGATCAAGTCCAACATCGGTCACACCCAGGCCGCCGCCGGTGTCGCGGGCGTCATCAAGATGGTCGAGGCCATCCGGCGCGGCACGCTGCCGAAGACACTGCACGTCGACGAGGCGTCGCCCCAGGTGGACTGGGAGGCCGGCAACGTCCGCCTGCTCACCGAGGCGCGCGCCTGGCCCGACGCCGACCGGCCGCGCCGCGCCGCCGTGTCCTCGTTCGGCGTCAGCGGCACCAACGCCCATGTGATCATCGAACAGGCGCAGCCCGACCCCGCGTCCGACCCCGAGCAGGAGCCCGCCGCACCGCGCCCGTCCACCGACGTACCCCTGCCCGTGCCGCTGCCGCTGCCGCTGTCGGCCGGCACCGAGACCGCGATGCGCGCCCAGGCCCGGCAGTTGGCCGACCACCTGCGGAACACGCCCGGCCTCGACCCCGTGGACATGGCGTACTCCCTCGCCACCGCCCGCGCCGCGCTCACCCGCCGCGCCGTCGTGGTCGGCCACGACCGCGACGAGATCCTCGGCGCGCTGACCGCGTTGGCGGACGGCGCTCCCCTCGGCGGCGCCGCGCGGTCGACCGGGCTGACCGCCTTCCTCTTCACCGGCCAGGGCAGCCAGCGCCTCGGCATGGGCCGCGACCTGCACGCGGCGTTCCCCGTGTTCGCACGCGCCTTCGACGAGGTGTGCTCCGCGCTCGACCCCGCCGTGCGCGAGGTGATGTGGGGCGACGAAGAGGCCCTGCGGCGTACCGAGTTCACCCAGCCCGCGATCTTCGCACTCCAGATCGCCCTGTTCCGGCTGCTCGAATCGTGGGGCGTACGGCCCGACTTCGTCGCGGGACACTCCATCGGCGAACTCGCCGCCGCCCATGTGGCCGGCGTGTTCTCCCTGCCCGACGCCGCCTCGCTGATCACCGCGCGGGCACGGCTGATGCAGGCGCTGCCGCCGGGCGGGGCGATGGTGGCGGTCGAGGCCGCCGAGGAGGAGGTCGTCCCGCTGCTTCGGGACGGCGTCGGAATCGCCGCCGTCAACGGCCCCACCTCCGTGGTGCTCTCGGGCACCGAGGAAGCCGTGGACGCGGTCGTCGAACAGCTCGGCGCGCGCAGGACCAACCGGCTGAAGGTGTCGCACGCGTTCCACTCGACGCTGATGGACCCGATGCTCGACGACTTCCGCCGTGTCGCGGAGCGCGTCGCCTACGCGGAGCCCGGCATCCCCGTCGTGGCCAACGGCGATGTCACCACCGCCGCGTACTGGGTGGGGCATGTCCGTGACACCGTCCGCTTCGCCGACGCGGTGACCCGGCTGGAAGCCGAAGGCGTCACCCGGTACGTCGAACTCGGCCCCGACGGCATCCTCACCGCGATGGCCCGCCAGTGCCTCACGACCACCGCCGACACCGCCGTACTCGTCCCGGCCCTGCGCCGTAACGAGACCGGACCCGTCGCCGTCCTCACCGCCCTCGGCGGCCTGCACACGGCGGGCCTGAAGGTCGACTGGGCGGGTGTCTTCGACGGACGCGGCGCCCGGCGCGTCGACCTGCCCACCTACCCCTTCCAGCGCGCCCGTTACTGGTTCGACAAGCGCGGCCTGGGCGGCGACGTCACCTCCGCCGGTCTCGACCGGCCCGACCACCCGCTGCTCGGCGCGATGGTGCACCTGCCCGGCTCCGACGGCGTGGTGTTCACCGGACGGCTGTCCACCGGGGCCCACCCCTGGCTGTCCGACCACACCGTGATGGGCTCCGTCCTGCTGCCCGGCACCGCGTACGTGGAACTCGCCGTGCGCGCGGGGGACCAGGTGGGCTGGAACCGCGTCGAGGAACTCAACGTCGCGGCGCCGCTGTTCCTGCCCGAACACGGCGGCGTCCACATCCAGGTCGCCGTCGACGCGCCCGACGCGTCGGGACTCCGCCCGGTGAGCGTGTTCTCCCGAGCCGACGACGCCCCGCTCGACCGCGAATGGATCCTGCACGCCGAGGGCTTCCTGGCGCCCGACGCCGGTGAGCCGGCCACCGACCTCACGGCGTGGCCGCCGCGCGACGCCGAGCCCCTCGCGGTCGAAGGACTCTACGAACGGCTGGAGTACGGGCCGACGTTCCAGGGACTGCGCGCGGGATGGCGGCGCGGCGACGAGCTGTTCGCCGAGACAGCCCTGCCCGAGGGTGCGGACGCCGGCGGCTTCGGCCTCCATCCCGCCCTGTTCGACGCGGCGTTGCACGTGCTCGACCTGGCCGGCGAGGACGCGAAGGTACTTCCGTTCTCCTGGTCGGACGTCACCCTGCACGCGGAGGGCGCCACCGCCGCACGGGTCCGCCTGCGAGTCCGGGACGACAAGTCCGTCTCCCTGGAACTGGCCGACGCCATGGGACGGCCGGTCGCCTCGGTCGGATCGCTGACGCTGCGCCCCGTCACCGCGGACGGCCTCGCGCCGGCCGCCGCCCGGGTCGCGAACGCCCTCTTCCGGGTGGACTGGGTCCCGGCCGGCGAGGGCCGGTCGCCGGCCGAGAACACCGAGGTGAGCGTTCACCACTGCCCGCCGACGACCGGCGACACACCGGCCGCCGTACGCGCGGTGACCACCGGCGTACTGGCCGCAGTCCAGGCCGCCGTCGACGGCGACACCGCCCTCGTCGTCGTCACCGACGGCGCCACCGACGGCTCCGACCTCGGCCACGCCGCCGCCTGGGGACTGGTACGCGCCGCCGAGGGCGAGCACCCCGGCCGCTTCTTCCTCGTCGACACCGACGCCCCGGTCGACCCCGCCCGCGTCGTCGCGACCGGCGAACCCGAACTGCGCGTGAGCGGCGGCGAGACACGGGTGCCCCGGCTGGTCGGCGTACCGCTCGAATCGACCGCCTCCACCTGGGACACCGAACGCACCGTCCTGATCACCGGCGGGACCGGTGCCCTCGGGGCCGCCGTCGCCCGTCACCTCGTCACCCGCCACGGGGTACGGCGGCTGCTGCTGACCAGCCGCCGGGGCCCGCAGGCGCCGGGAGCCGCCGAGCTCGCCGAGGAACTGACCGGGCTCGGCGCCGAGGTCGAGGTGGCCGCGTGCGACGCCGCCGACCGTGACGCCCTGGCCACGCTGCTCGACGGCCGGACCATCGGCGGGGTCGTACACGCCGCGGGCGTCCTGGACGACGGCGTGATCCTCTCGATGACGCCCGAGCGCGTCGACCACGTGCTCCGTCCGAAGGCGGACGCGGCCTGGCATCTGCACGAAATCACCCGCGACATGGGGCTGACCGCTTTCGTGCTCTTCTCGTCCGTCGCGGGCGTACTCGGCGCCCCCGGACAGGGCAACTACGCCGCCGCCAGCACCCTGCTCGACGGCCTCGCGCGACACCGGCACGCCGCCGGACTGCCCGCGCTGTCACTGGCCTGGGGTCCGTGGGCCGGAGAGGGCATGGCGGACGGGCTCGCCTCGGTCGGCATGCGCTCCCTGGCACCGGAGGAGGGCCTCGCCCTGCTCGACGCCGCCGCCGGCGTGGCGGAGCCCGTACTGGTGCCCGTCCGGTTCGACCTCGGGGCCTTCGACTCGCCGCCGCCCATCATGCGCGGCCTCGTCCGCGGCCGGTCGCGCCGTGTCCTCGACAACGACGCGTCCGCGACCGGCGTCCTGCGGCAGCGCCTGGCCGGACTCGGCGACGCGGAACGCGCCGACGAAGTCCTCGCTCTCGTACGCTCCCAGGCGGCGATGGTCCTGCGCCATGCCGGAGCCGAGGCGGTCGACCCGGAGCGGGCCTTCCGCGACCTCGGATTCGACTCCCTCACCGCGATCGAACTGCGCAACCTGCTGGGTGCCGCCACCGGACTGCGCCTGCCCGCCACTCTCGTCTTCGACTACCCCACCCCCGTCGTGCTGGCGGACCACCTGCTCCAGGAGCTCTCCGGAGCCGTGGAGTCGGCTCCGGTCGCGTCCGTCGTGCGCCCGGCGGACGACGAGCCGATCGCCATCGTCTCGATGGCCTGCCGGTATCCGGGTGGCGTGGACACGCCCGAGGGGTTGTGGCGGCTCGTCGACGAGGGTGTCGACGCGATATCGGAGTTCCCGGCCGACCGTGGCTGGGGCGTGGAGGACATCTACGACCCCGAGCCCGGAATTCCGGGGAAGACCTATGTGCGCGACGGCGGATTCCTGCACGACGCCGCACAGTTCGACGCCGACTTCTTCGGCATCAGCCCGCGCGAAGCCCTCGACATGGACCCGCAGCAGCGGTTGCTGCTGGAGACCTCGTGGGAGGCGCTGGAGCGTGCCGGAATCGCGCCCACCACGCTGAAGGGCAGCCCGACCGGTGTGTTCGCCGGGGTGATGTACCACGACTACCCCGGCGGCACCGGCGGCGGCAGCCTCGTGTCGGGCCGGGTGTCCTACACCCTCGGTCTCGAAGGCCCCGCGGTGAGCGTGGACACGGCGTGCTCGTCGTCCCTGGTGGCCCTGCACTGGGCGGCGCAGGCACTGCGTTCCGGCGAGTGCTCGCTCGCCCTCGTCGGCGGTGTGACCGTCATGGGAACACCGCAGTCGTTCATCGACTTCAGCGAGCAGCGCGGCCTGGCCGCGGACGGCCGCTGCAAGTCCTTCTCGTCCTCCACCGACGGCACCGGGTGGGGCGAGGGCGCCGGCGTCCTGGTGGTCGAGCGTCTGTCGGAGGCGCGTCGGCTGGGGCATCCGGTGCTCGCGGTGGTGCGCGGGAGCGCGCTCAACCAGGACGGCGCCAGCAACGGCATCACCGCCCCGAACGGCCCCTCCCAGCGCCGCGTGATCAAGCAGGCGCTGGCCAACGCCGGTCTGGTGGCCGCCGATGTGGACGCGGTCGAGGCGCACGGCACGGGCACCACCCTGGGTGACCCGATCGAGGCCCAGGCCCTGTTCGCCACCTACGGTCAGGATCGCCCCGAAGGGCGGCCGTTGTGGCTGGGTTCGATCAAGTCGAACATCGGTCATA
>NZ_JARJHW010000010.1:0-77563 GCF_040560175.1 Streptomyces panacea | reverse complement strand
GCCCCGGAGGCACAGCCCGGAGCCGTACAGCCCGTAACAGCTGAGTTGCACACGAAAGAGGCATAAGGCAACGGGAGTTGACGAAAGGTGACATCGGCTGAGTTCTCCGCGTACCGTCCGTCGGCATGGCATGGCGAAGCGCAGTGAACGGCGCACTCGAAAAGCTCACCGGATATCAGCTCAGGCGGATCCCCGTCCCCGCCCCACGGTCGGCGACGCCCCCCGCCGCACAGGCCCCGGAATCGGCACCGGAATCCGCACAGGTACCGGCGCAGGCCCCGCGGGCAGCGGAGCCGCCGCCCAAGCCCAAGCCGAAACCGAAGCCGGCGGCGCTCCCCGCCGACTACGACGACGAGGCGAAGGAGATCATCCGCGCGGTCAAGCCGTACACGATGACCTCCCCGGAGCGGCTCAACGCCTTCATCCTGGCCACCCGCCATGTCGTACGGCACAACATCCCCGGTGACATCGTCGAATGCGGAGTCTGGCGCGGCGGCTCGATGCAGGCCTGCGCCAAGACGCTGCTCGCGCTCGGCGAGACCGACCGCGACCTGCACCTCTTCGACACCTTCGAGGGCATGCCGCCGCCCACCGCCGAAGACCTGCGGCGCGACGGCAAGTCCGCCGAGGACCTGCTCGCCGCGCAGGGCAAGGACCGGCCGATCTGGGCCATCGCCTCGCTGGAGGACGTACAGGCGGGCTTCGAGCGGGTGCCGTACCCCGGCGAGCGGGTGCACTACGTGCAGGGCATGGTCGAGGAGACCGTGCCGCAGCAGGCGCCCGAGCAGATCTCCATCCTGCGCCTGGACACCGACTGGTACGCCTCCACCAAGCACGAACTGGAGTTTCTCTACCCCCGGTTGGTCAGCGGCGGTGTGCTGCTCATCGACGACTACGGCTACTGGCAGGGCTCCCGCCAGGCCGTGGACGAGTTCCTGGAGAAGACCGGCGAACGGCTGCTCATGCTGCGCATGGACGAGGGCCGGATCGCGGTCAAGCCCTGACTCCACCGCTGTTCGGCAGTCGGGCAGTTCGGAAGCTTGGAAGTTCGGAAGTTCAGAAGTTCGGAAGGACCGTGCACCGCGCATGACCCCCCGCCTCACCGTCGTCGTGCCCATCTACAACGTGGAGGACTATCTCGACGACTGCCTACGCTCACTGGCCGGACAGACCATGGCCGACTCCGAGATCGTCATGGTGAACGACGGTTCCACGGACGGGAGCGCACGGATCGCGAGACGGTTCGCCGAACGGGACGAACGGTTCCGGCTGGTCGAGCAGGAGAACGCCGGGCTCGGCGCGGCGCGCAACACCGGAGTCCGTTACGCCCGGGGGGAGTTCCTCACCTTCGTCGACAGCGACGACGTGGTGCCGGACGACGCGTACGAGCGGATGCTCACCGCGCTCGACGCCTCGGGCTCCGACTTCGCGACCGGCAATGTGCTCCGGCTCGGCCCCGGCGGCGCGCTCGTCCAGGCGCCGATGTTCCGCAAGCCGATGGCGACCGAGCGCTCCGGGACCGGCATCACCCGCGACTGGGTGCTGCTCGGGGACCGCATCGCCTGCAACAAGGTCTTCCGGAAGTCCTTCTGGGACCGCCACTCCTTCGCCTTCCCCACCGGGGTGCTGTACGAGGACATCGCCGTCGTGCTGCCCGCGTACTTCCTGGCGGGCGGCGTCGACGTGCTGTCCGGCCCCGTCTACCACTGGCGGACCAGGGACGGCTCGATCACCGCGAAGCGCGCCGTACCGAAGGGGATCCGGGACCGGGTCACCGCCGTGTCGTCCGTCAGCGACTTCCTTGCCGAGCGGCAGCGGCAGCGGCGTGCGGGCGGCGACAGCGATGTCAACTGGGCTGAGGCGCGGCGCCGTTACCACCAGCACGTGCTCTCCGGCGATCTGTGGCTGTTCATCGAGGCCCTGCCCGACGGCGACGCCGACTTCCACGCCGCCTTCCTCGACCACGCCAACACCTTCGCCGCGACGGTCGACCAGAACGTATTCGACGCCCTCCCGCTGCATCTGCGCGTCAAGTGGCATCTGATCCGCGAGCGACGGATGCCCGAACTCCTCGCGCTGCTGGCCCACGAGAAGGCCGACCCCGGCGCCTTCGGCGTCCGTGGACTGCGCAGGTCCCGCGCCGAGTACCCGGTGCTCACCGGCGGTCTGCCCCGGGCCGTCGCCACCCTCAGGCCCAAGGAGCTGCCGGTGACCTCGCATCTCACCGAGGCCGTATGGCGCGCCGGGCGACTGCACCTCAAGGGCTACGCGTACGTACGCAACGTGCCGGCCGACACGCGCCGCAAGTCCGTCAAGGCGGCGTGGCTGCGCACCGGGAAGCGGCGCGTGCTGCCGCTGCGGACGCGCACCGTGCGGATGCCGGCGGCGACGTACGAGTCCAGGCAGGGCCTGCACCTCTACGACTGGGCCGGGTTCGAGACCGTCGTCGATCCACGTCGGCTGGTGAAGGCGCGGGGTTCCGGCTCCGCCCGCACCGTCTGGAAGCTGGAGATGGGGGTGTTCGGAGCGGGACGCCTGCGCCGGGCGCCGCTGCGGCTGACAGGTTCGGCCGCGGCACCCGCCGTGCCCGCCGTCCACTACGTGGACGACACCACACGCGTCGTCCCGACGCTCTCCGGCAACAAGCTCGAACTGCGCGTCGAGCCCGTACGCGCCCTGCTCACCGGTCACTCGCAGGCCGACGAAACCGTACGGATCGAGGGCCTGATCCACGCCACCAGCGGCTCCACGAGCGGCCCGCCGGGCGCGCTGGCCGTCCAGAACTGGTACACCAAGGACGTCCACGAGGTCCCGCTGCGGATCGTGGACGGCACGTTCAGCGCCGACATCCCGCTCTCCGCCTTCGGCGACCCCACGGCGCGCCGGCGGTCCACCGTGCCCTGGGGCGTCCATCTCGTACGGACCAACGGCAGCCGCTTCGCCGTGGCGGCCCGTGGCGCGGTCCGGCCCGGACACTACGGCCTCGGTGACGGACGGGAGTTGTACGTCACCGCCAACGCCGCGGGTGATCTGATCCTCAGCGACCAGACCGAGCAGCCGGTGGTCGACGTACTCGACTGGACGGCGGGCGGCGAGCTGATCCTTCAGGGCAGTCAACCCGCCCTCCAGGCTGTCGAGTTGGTGTTGCAGCACAGCGGCCACCGGGAGGAGAACGTCTTCCCGGTCGACACACTCGCCGACGGCCGGTTCCGTACGGCCCTGCTGCCCGCCGCCGTCGAGGGGCTGCACGGCACACGCCAACTGGCGGAAGGGCGGTGGCTGTTGTTCGTCCGCGAGCCGGGGGAGACCGACCCGGAGCGCTACACCGCCGTACGCGTCCAGCCGTCGCGGCACCATACGCTGCCGCTCGTACGGAGCCTGGACGGACGCGAGTTCACCCTGGACCGGCACCAGCAGGACATGCTCCAGCTGCACTCCGGATCCGTGCTCCCCGAGCAGGACCGCGGCGCGTACCGGCAACAACGCCTGCGCTACGGCTACGCGAACTCCCGCACCGTGGGCCCGCTGCGCGACGCGGTCCTCTACAACAGCTTCGACGGCAGGCAGTACTCCGACTCACCACGCGCCGTCCACGAGGAACTGGTCCGCAGACAGGCCCCCGTGGAGCATCTGTGGGTCGTGCGCGACCGGCAGGTGACGCTGCCACGCGGTGTCCGCGCCGTCGAACTGCACAGCGCCGACTGGTACGAGGCGCTGGCCCACAGCCGATGTGTCGTCAGCAACACACATCTGCCCGAATGGTTCGAGCGGGCGGACGGCCAGTACGTCGTCCAGACCTGGCACGGCACCCCGCTCAAGCGCATCGGCCGCGACCTCACCGGCAGCGCCCACGCCGACGAGGCGTACATCGCGACCCTGCCGCGCCGGGCCGCGCAGTGGAGCGTGCTCGTCTCGCCCAACAGCTTCTCCACACCGATCATGCGCCGCGCCTTCGGCTACGAGGGCACGGTCCTGGAGTCCGGCTATCCGCGCAATGACCTGCTGCACGCGCCCGACCGGGGCAAGATCGCCGACGCCCTGCGCGAACACCTTGAGATCCCCGAGGACAAGCGCGTGATCCTGTACGCGCCGACCTGGCGCGAGGACCAGCCCAAGAAGGCCGGCCGGTACGGACTCGACCTCCAACTCGACCTGGAACAGGCCGCGCGGGAGCTGGCCGAGGACCATGTGCTGCTCGTCCGCCGCCACTATCTGGTCGGCGGCACGGTCCCGGGAGCGGGGCGCGGCGCGACCGGCTTCGTACGGGACGTCTCCCGCTACCCGGACGTCGCCGAGCTGATGCTGATCAGCGACGCCCTGGTCACGGACTACTCGTCGCTGATGTTCGACTTCGCGCAGACGGGCCGCCCGATGTACTTCCACGCGTACGACCTGGAGCACTACCGGGACACGCTGCGCGGCTTCTACTTCGACTTCGAGTCGGCGGCACCAGGCCCGCTCGTCGCCGACACCGCCGCGCTGGTGGCGGCGCTGCGGGCCCCGGGATCGCGGGTGCCCACGGTCGCCTACGACCGATTCCGGGAGAGCTTCTGCGACCTGGACGACGGCACCGCCGCCGGCCGGGTCGCGGACCTGATGCCCGTGGGGGGCGGCGCATGAGCGCGGTGGAGATCAGCTGCGTCATCACCGCCGGACCGGATCCCCAGGCGCTGCGCAGGTCCGTCGAGTCCGTCGTCGCGCAGACCATGCGCGCCACCGAGGCGGTGGTGGTACTGGGCCTGACCGTCGTGGAGCCCATGGTCCAAGTGGCCCCCGCCGACGCGGAGTCGGCCGCCGACGACGTACGCGCCGTCGCCGACGAACTCGCCGCGCTGGATCCGGCACGCGTCAGGATCGTCACGTCGGGCGCCGAGGCCCCCACCACGGCCGTGCTGCGCAACCACGGCCTGGACCAGGCGCGCGGCCGGTACGTCACCGTCCTCGGTGAGGGCGAACGTCTCCAGCGGGACGCCTGCCGCAATCTGTGGGAGGCCGCCGAACGCTCCGGCGCCGACCTCGCCGCCGGCCGCTGGACCCGGCGCGCGGGCCGCCGCGCCAAGGAGCAGCCCCCGGCCCGGCTCGTCGAGAGCGAGCTGTACGCGCGCTCCCGCACCCTGAACGACCCGGCCGACGCCCCCGAACTCGTCGTCGCCGACGCCCTGGTGACCGGCTTCTGTGTGAGCGCCGCCCTCCTGGAGCGGGCGGGTCTGCGCTACGCCGAGGATCTGGACCGCAGCGAGATCCTGTTCGGCGCCGAAGTGGCCGCCGCCGCACGCCGGATCGCCCTCGTCCCCAACCTGATCGTCAGCGGCCGGGCACCCGACGACCCGGCGGGCACGCTGGCGGGACAGCTCGCCGCGCACGTACGGGTCGCCGAACTGCCCTTGTTCCAGGCCGATACGGCGCTGCGTGCCGCCCGCGACCGCGCTTTCCTCGCCGACCAACTCGTGCCACTCGCCCGGCAGTTCCCGAAGCTGGACGCGGACGAGCGCACCCGCGCCGCCAACCTGGTCGCCGCCCTGCCCGCCGCCCGGACCGACCCGGACCTACGGCTCGACCTGCCGCCCCTGGAACGGGTCTGCCTCCAACTCCTCACGGACGGCGACGCGCAGGGCGTACTGGCCGCCGGTTACGCGCTCGGCAGGCCGGGCACCGTCGCCTCGGCACTGACCGAGCGCGACGGCCGCGTGTACTGGCGGGCGACGCTGCCCGACGACCCCCGGGCCCGGACGGCGCTCGACGTCACGGAGCTCGGCCACCAGTACCGGCCTTTCAAGGACACCCCGTTACTGAATCACCTCACCCACTGCGGACAGGAGGGCGACCGACTCGTCCTCGAAGGGCGGCTCCCCGCGCCGCTCCAACTGCTCCCACCGGAAGGTCCGTTGACGGCCTTCCTGGAGTTCCTGGCACGCGGCAGCGACGGGCGGCTCGTTTTCCGTACTTCCGTGGACGAGGTGTGGCACGAGGCCGACGCCGTCCACTGGCGCGCCTCCGTCGAGATCGGCGCGCTGCTGCGCGTCGGCGGCGTCCGGGACCGCGTGTGCGACCCCCGCTTCGTCCTCCACACGCCGACCGGCACCAACACAGGACCGCTGTTCCTGGAGCGGCACCGGGTCGACGCGGCGGGCGTCTACCGGGCGCGACCGCGCCGGGGCCGGCTGTTCGGCGACAGCTGGAAGCCGTACGTCACGGTGAAGCACCACCTCGCGCTGCAACTTGAGGCGCGCCGCCGACCCGGCCGCCTCGCGGCGGCGGCCTTCCGCTACCTCACCCACTTCCGCCCGGCCCGCAAGGTGAAGAGGCTGGCCAAGGGGCTGCGTCGGCGCTTCGACCGGCTCTCCGCCCGCTCCGTCAAGGCGCGCGTCTACAACCGGCTGCTGGTCCGGCTCCCCGTCCGCAAGGGCTCGGTGGTCTTCGAGACCCACATGGGCAAGTGCTACGGCGACAGCCCGCGCGCCATTTACGAGGAACTGCGCGCGCAGGGCCGGCGCGGGGTGCGCTGCACCTGGTCGTACGCCTCGTCCGCCGACGGCTTCCCGGCGGACGCGCGGCTGGTCCGACGGCTGTCCTGGCGCTATCTGTGGGCCCTCGCCCGCGCCCAGTGCTGGGTGGACAACCAGGGCTTCCCGCTCGACCTGAAGAAGCCTCCCGGCACCACCTACCTCCAGACCTGGCACGGCTCCGCGTACAAGCGCATGGGCTTCGCCGAGAGCCGGATCAAGGCGCAGAACGCCCCGGAGCGCGCCAAGTTGAGCGCCGCCCTCGCCCGGTTCGACCACTTCCTCGTACGGTCCGAACACGACGTGCGGACCCTGGCACGCGACTACCGGCAGCCCGCCGAATCCCTCGTGCCCTGCGGCTATCCGCGCAACGACCGGCTCGTGCGCGCCCGCGCCACCGACGAGAGTCAGGGGCGCTTCCCGCGCCCGGCGCTCGCCGCGGACCTCGGGATCCCCGACCACCGCAAGGTGGTGCTGTACGCGCCGACCTTCCGGGGGATGCCGAAGAAGGGCCGTACCACGCGACTGCCGCTGGACGTACGGCAGTTCGCGGAGCGATTCGGTGACGAGTACGTCCTGCTCGTACGGGCCCACTATCTGGAGTCCGCCGTCCTGCCCGTCTGTCCGCCCGGCACGGTGATCGACGTGTCCGGCCACCACGACGTCAGCGAACTGCTCTGCCTCGCCGACGCGTTGATCACGGACTACTCCTCCATCATGTTCGACTACGCCCTGCTGGACCGGCCGATGGTCTTCTTCACGCCCGACCTGGACGCGTACGTGGCGGAGCGCGGCAGCTACTTCGACCTGCGTGCGGAGGCGCCCGGCCCGGTGGTCGAGACGGAGGACGAACTCCTGCGTGCGCTTGATGAGTTGAAGCAGTCCGACGCCGCGCACCGGGAGGACCGCGCCCGCTTCGCCGAGAAGTTCGGCGGCTACGAGAGCGGCCAGGCCGCACGCACCGCCGTGGACGTGCTGTTCGCAGGAAGGCCCCGCCGATGACCACTGCCACCGAGCCGCGCGCGCTGATCCTGCTCGCCAACGCCACCGACGTCCTCGGCGGCGTCACCGCCTGGACGCACCAGATGGCCCGCCTCTTCGGTGACCACGGCCACCGCGTCCAGGTCGTCGGCATCCACGAGGCCGAGCTGAAGCTCACCCTCCCCGAGCCGCCCGCCTATCCGGTGACCGCGCTCTACCCCTCCCACCCGCCGACCCCCTGGCGCGCGCGCCCGCCGTTCGGCTACTTCGACCTCGCCGCGCGCCGCCGTGAGTCGGCCAGGGTCGCGGACAAACGGCGGGCCGTCGCGCGTCTCACGGAGATCTTCCGGGCGGCCGGGCCCGGCGCGCTGGTGATCGTCACCCAGGTATGGCCCATGGAGTGGGTCCTGGAGGCCGACACCACGGGTCTGCGGCTGATCGGGATGAGCCACGAGTCGTACGAGTACAGCAAGCGCTGCCACCGCTTCCGCTGGATCAAGAACAGCTATCCGCTGGTCGACCGCTGGCTCACCCTCACCCAGGAGGACGCGGACGCCTGGATCGCCGAGGGCTTCGACAACGTCGGCGCCATGCCCAACGCGCTCGGCTCACTGCCCGAATTCCCCTCCCCGCGCACCGGGAAGACAGTCGCCAGCATCGGCCGCCTGGACGACCAGAAGGGCATCGACCTGCTCCTGGAGACCTGGTCCACGGTGGCCGGGCAGCGGCCCGACTGGCGGCTGCGGATCTACGGCGCCGGCCAGGACGGCGCCGCGCTGAAGAAGCGGTGCACCGCGCTGGGGCTGGACGGCTCGGTCGAATGGATGGGCCGTACCGACGACGTGGCGGGCGCGCTGGCCGAAAGTTCGGTCTTCGTCCAGTCCTCGCGAGGCGAAGGGTTCCCGCTGGCCCTCATGGAGGCCATGGCGAGCGGCGTACCGTGCGCGGCCTTCGACTGCGCGCCGGGCGTCCGCGAGATCGTCACGGACGGCGAGGACGGCCTCCTCGCCCCACCGGGCGACACGGACGCCCTGGCCGACCGGCTGCTGCGACTGACGGGCAACCCCCGGCTGCGGGACACCCTGGGGGACCGGGCGCGGGTGAACGTCCAGCGGTACTCCGAGGACGAGATCCTGCGCCGCTGGCACGAGCTGTTCGCGCTGCTGGACCGGTAGGGCCTGTCCTCAAGCGCTGGACGGGCCGCACATGCGGCGCGTCCGGCGCGCTTGAGCCACTTCAGACTCTTGTGACACCACGGTGCTCAGTCCAGGATTCTGCTGCCGCGACCATGGATTTGAGCCATGCCGCATCGGGCTTCCGCTCCACGAATACCTCGTACATGCGCAGGGTGGCAGCGGCGAAGACGTCAATAGCCTTCGGGTCCGTGCTTGTCCACGCTTCGCAGTGACCGGCCCACGCCTCAGCGGCTTCAGCGCGGTGTCCGGCTGCGACGAGTTGCACGACGAGACACGCGGGATCAATGAATGCCGCGCCGTGGGTCGGCCAGGACCAGTCGACCGCCCACGTGTCCGGACCACCGATCATGAAGTTGCTTGGGTGGATGTCGGTGTAGAGCAGAGTGTTCCCCTGGAAACGCGCGGCGTCAGTCTCGTCGCGGGCGAATCTGTTCCAGCGTGTTTCCGCCCAGTCACGGGCGATCCCGGGTAGGCCGATTTCCCCGATTCGGCCGACGGTGTCCACGATTGCGGGGAGGTCTGGCGAGCCGGGCGCGAAGTCGGACGACCGCCCCCGGAGCCGCTCGAAGCCGAGGGCAATCCACCCGTCGTCCTCCGCCTGCCATCGGAGCGCCGGAGAGATGGGGCGGACGAACGGGTTGATGAGCCCTTCCCGGATGATGGAATCGCGACGTCCCCCGGGCCGGTTGCGGACCGCCTTGACGAAGAACGGGCCCTTCTCGCATTCGACTACAGCCGTCAGGTCCGAGCTGAATCCGCGGGCCGTGCGCTGAACGTCCTCCAGGTCGCCCGTGTACGGGTAGATCAACGTCTGAAGTCCGGACGCGAGAAGGTCGACGCTCATCGATCTCTCAGTTCCTCGGGGTACACGAGCTGCCCGGGAAGCCCGGGCTGCACTCGTCGTCGTTGTCCGGTGCGCACGAGTCGTCCTCGCTGTCCGGTGAGCACGGGTCGCGCTCGCTCCTGATAGCCACGTTGGCCCGATCTATGGCAGGGCTGTCGAGGATAGTGGCGAGCGGGGCGTCCTTGACGTTGCCGACACCCAGCCATGCGGAGAAAACGCACGGTGACACTTCTCCGGTCGGGCTGATAGCCGCGCGGCTGATGCCGCACCTGCCGCACAGGTTGGCCACGTCCGGCGCCTGGTTCCGGCCGCCGCGCCCGAAGGGCCGGACGTGATCCACACGGACGCGCGTTACGCCCAGGGCCGCGAGTTCGCGCTGTGCCTCGTCTGCCCGCTGCGTCTTGTCGCCGACGATGACTCCGGCGCGCAGTGGGATGCCAAGTCGCACGGCCTTGGCGATGTTCGCCCGTGTCCGGCCGTGACTGGGGCGGCCAGTCATCGCGTTGTGCTCGGCGGCCTGGTTGGAGTAGTACGACGTGGCGAGCGTGACCCCGTCGCGCTGCAACAGGTTCCACCAATCGTCGGTGACGTGTACCAGGTTGCTGAAGACCTCGACCTTGAGACCGAGGTTCAGCGCGTGGTCGATCAGGTCCCGGGCGTCGGGGTGCATGGTGACTTCACCGCCAGTGAACTGGACTGCGTGGACCCCGCAGTTGACGGCTTGGTCCAGGACGCTGACCCAGTCCTCACGGGTCATGGTGCCGTGGGTGCCATCCGGTCCCGATGCGTTGTAGCAGTGCACGCAGTTCAGTTGGCACTGTCGGGTCAGGTCCAACCAGAGCCGCCGGGGTGTGGCCGGCGCTGTCTCAGCGGTCGGTGTTTCCGCGATCGTTGTCACTGTCGTGCCTCTCGCATTGAGTGATCCGGTCGACGTCCTCGCTCTAGGCAACCGGATCGTCACTGACAGCGCTACTGTGGTTACAGCGACACGACTTAAGAGCCTTAAGAGCTGCGCTTAAGGGGAGTTGGGGCAACGTGAGTACACCGGAGCCGAACACCGCACTTGAGCGGCTGTACCGCGAGAGCGGGTGGACACTGCGTCAGCTCGCCCAGGCGGTCAACCGCGTGGGGACCGAGCGGGGGACGCCACTCAAGTACCGGGAACCTTCCGTTCATCAGTGGTTGAAGGGGCGCATGCCCAAGCAAGGCACCCGGCCGCTCATCCTCGAAGCGCTGGCCCGAAGACTCCATCGCCCCGTCACGTCCGGTGAGGCGGGCTTTCCGTCGTCTCCTGATCACTTGAAACAACCCGCCAGTACGGTGGAGGGGCTGATCGATCTAGGGAGGTCAGATATGGACCCGTCCCGCCGGACCCTTCTCGGTGCCGGGCTTTTCTCTGTAGCGCTCACCATTCCGGGCTGGCCCGATGTCGTAGGCCGAATGGAGGCCATCAGGACTGATCCGCAGCGGCGCATCGGGCGATCCGAAGTTCAGGCAGTATCAGCAATGACCGACCGGCTGTCAGATCTCGATGACGAATTTGGCGGACGCTACGCTCGTCCGATGGCTGCCGCATTCTTGGTCAACACCGTCGCTCCCTACTTACAAGCGAGCGCGTCAAGCGAAATCCGCAAGGCGATGATGTCTGCCGCCTCCTTTCTCTGCTACCTGACCGGGTGGATGGCAATGGATGAGGGAGGGCACGGCCGGGCGCAAGAGTATTACGTAAAAAGCCTGGATCTTGCGGGCGTCAGCGGCGACCACATGACCTATTGCCACGTCCTGCGGGGAATGTCGGTGCAAGCCGCGAATCTCGGTCACGGCACACCAGCGGTGCGGCTCGCGAACGCTGCCGCAGAGGCGTCCCCCGAGTCCAGTCCCCGTATGCGTGCGTTTCTTGCTGGGCAACAAGCGCATTCGTACGCGCTGGCAGGTGAGCGGACAAACGCGCTGAACAGTCTCCGAGAGGCGGAACGCGCGGTGAATCAGACGGAAAGCCAACACGGGACGTTCGGCAAATTCAGTTCAGCAACGTTGGCGTATGCCACCGCACAAGTTCGGCACGCGTTGGGCGATACGAAGGGGAGCGTCGAATCGCTTCACGATTACTTCCGGCTGCGGAGTTCCACGGACTCGCATAGAAGTAAGGTGACTTTCGGGTCGTTGCTTGCTGAAAGGCAACTTGAAATCGGCCACCTAGAGGCGGCCTGTGCAACTTGGAATGCCGTCCTGCATGATTACCCGGCGATCCACTCAGGGAGGATCGATGGGTTGGTGAGGAAAATTCCTTCGCTGCTTTCACCTTATGGGGCGAATTCGATCGCGCGGCAAACCTCCGAGCGCTCTCGTCAACTCTGTGTGAAATGAATTATGAGGGTTACGGGAGGTCCACGACGGTGACGTCTACCGCACCAGCCAAGTGCGTTTCGAGATGGACGACTTGACCGGCGCTGTCGCTGCCATGCAGGAATCGGACCAGCCGCGGTACAGCCGCTGGAAGATCGAGTGGTCGGTCGTCTGGGCCCTTCGGCCACCGCTGCTTGCAAAGATCGCCGCGTGAGACAGCGTCTTAGCTGACGCTCATTCCGTGGTCAGGCCATTGTGACGTCTCTTCATACAGTGCATTAATCTTGCGTGACGCCTTCAAGAATGCGTAATCGATTTCGCAGTCAATTGGTTGAGATCTGCGGCTTTTTGTATCCATCAGGAGTCGATGGGGAGGGTCGTTCGTGTCGAATCCGAAAATATATTCGACCGATTCGGCCGATTCGGAAACCTTGCGGAAATATACGAGTGAAGCCATTACCATTCACCTTCCAGGTCTTCTCGTTTGAACAGTGGAATGTACTGTTCCCAATTGTAGTCTTCGTTTGCGAATCGGTGGGCTTGCTGGTAGGTGGATCCAGGGTTGTCGCGGAGGTATCCGAGCTCGGCTATCTCGTGTTCAAGGAGGGTGAAGTCTTCGGGTAATGCGTTGCCGGATCTGAGTCGAATCCAGGCATCTGCGATCTCAGCATCAGCGTCGAACTTTCGCATCGCAACCTTACCTGTTTCCGGGTCGACGATCGGATGCTCGGTATCGAACACATGCTTCTTGACCGACGAAATCTCTTCGTAGGAGAATCCTGTTGCGCCTTCGCCCCTTTGCGCGTCACGAGAGTGGTCGGCGATGCTGCTCACATCACGTGAATCTTCCAGGAAGCTGGCGTATGCTTCCTCGGCCCACCTGGTTTGTTCTGGATCATCCAGTAGGTCTCTCGGGCGTCGCCGCGCCCCCGTCATCCATTCATCCGGCAATTTGCCGGACCCTATTCCGCGCACTCCTGCGTTGACGCCGCCCTTGATCAGGCCGGCGCCTTTGGTGCCGATGAGTTCGGGGACGAGTCGGCCGATGAATTCGGAGGGGTCGCCCTTGGCCGCGTCCAGGGCGTTCTTCAGTGCCCTGTCCGGGTTGGCGGCGGTGGAGACGAGGCCGGTGAGCGTCATGTTGACGCCCTTGTAGTACTCGGCCGGGTGCGTCACGTTGTAGGGGTCGAGCGGGTGGACCGAGCGGACGAAGTTCAGCATTCCGGCGGTGCCCTTGATGATTCCGCCGCCGAAGTGGGCCAGCTCGACGCTCTGGCCGGCCCCGTAGTCCAGCAGTTCCTGCTTCGCCCGGTCAAGACCGGTGGGCTCCTTCGGGGCGTGCGCCATCGCCGCGCCGATCGCACTCTCCGCCGCAGCCCCGGCCTCGTTACGACCCCGCCTGGCGTCGTCGAGGATCTCCCGCGCGCGCCGCCGCATGGCCGCGCCCGGATCACTGAACTCCCCCGGGTGCGGAAGGGGGGCGTCGCTGGTGCGGGCGGCGTTGTACGCGTCGGCCTTCTTGTTGAACGTGGCCGCGGCCGTCTTGGACGCCTCGTTGCCCGCCTTGAACAGGGCGATCGCCTCACCGGCCCTGCCCTGGGCACTGGTGACCGCCGTCGCGTACGCCTCCAGCGCCTTGGCCCCGGCCTCGAACGCGTCCGCCGCGCGCAGCCAGTCGGTGGGCAGCGGCGCGAACTTCGCCCGGAAGGCGTCGGCGGCCTCACCCTTCCAGTGACCGGCGTCGAGCTTCTTCATCCCGCCGCCGACGAGATCGAACGCCTTCTGGAAGTCCCGGAGGTTCTTCACCGCCGCGGTGATCTTCTCCGGCCTTCCGTGGATCAGCTCGTTCGCTTCCTCGCTCTGCCCGAGCTGCTGCTCGCCGACCTCCGCCCCGAGCGAGGACGCCGTCTCGTCGCCCCAGTCCTCGACCGAGTCCGCCCACTCGTCCGCGCCGACCTTCTCCAGGCCGGAGCCGACGATGTCGGTGCCCTTGTCGATGCCCTCGCCGACAAGCTTCTTGCCCCCGTCGTACAGCTTGCCGGCACCGTCGTAGAGGTCTCCGCCGATCTTCCCCCAGTCCGTCATCAGCGATTGTCACCCCACCGCGGCTGCTCGGCCTGATCGATCGTCTCCCGCGACGGATCAAGCCTGTCCTTCAACTCCTCGTCCACCGCGGCCCGGACCTCCGGGTCCATCAGCCCGTTGCGTTCCATCGAGTCCAGCGCCGCGTCCTCCGCGTCGTAGATCGTGTTCTGCCACTGCTGCTTCACCTCACCGTGGGCCTGGGCCATCGACTCCCCGCTCCAGTCCGGATTGTCGTACGGGGACTGGCCGCTGACGGTGTCCCAGCTCATGCCCTTCACCTCGTCCTCGGACAGGTGCGGGTTGCCGTTCAGGGAGTTCACACCGATCTTGACCGCGTCCTTGACGTAACTGTCGTGCTCCGCGTACGAGCCCGCCGACAGCCCCACCCCCTGCGCGAACCCGTTCCCCTTCTGCGTCAGGTCCCGCACACCCCACTCCCACCGGTCACAGAACGTCCCGAACTTCGACGCCAGCCCGCCGTGCCCCAACTCCAGCCCCGACAGGGCGAGATCGGAGAAGCCCCGGCCCGCCGACGCCTCACCGATCATGCCGAGATCCTTCAACTCCGCGTGCGCCAGATCGATCCCCTTGGCGATCGCGGCCAACGCCTCCGGCGGGACCCGCAGATCGGAACCCTCCCCGCTCACCGCATCCCCCCGAGATCCACCGCGACCGCGTCCGGCACGATCCCCGCCACCGGCGGGAACAACATCCCGTCCTCACCACCCGCGTCCAGAGCCACCCCCGCGGGACCCGGCAGCAGAGGCACCATCACATCCAGCAACCGCGCGCCCAACACCGTCCGGTACACCCACTCCCGCCCGGCATCCCCCCGCGCCCGCGCGAACCGCGCCAACGCCACCTCGTCCGAGAACGCGCAAATCCAGCGAACACCGTTCTGCTCCGCCGACCACAGATCCCCGTCGGCATCCAGCGGCACCACCAGCGCCGTACGCCGGAACTCACCCAGCAACACCGCGAACTCCCGCCGCGCCACCGCCATCGGATCGAACGTCGGCATCACAGCGCGCACCGGCACCGGTGCCACAACCGCAGGCGCCTCCGAAACAGGCTGGCCGGCCAGGTCCGCGATCCTCGAACGCCGGACAGGCTCCCTTGCGTCATCCCCGTGATCGAACACGCGTCGCATGCTGTCACGGCACGCTTGCCAGGAGCAACGAAGAAAGCAGTCGGTCAGTGGTCGGGGCCTACCTGGGCGGTGTTCGGGGCCCGGCCGTCGGCGACGCTCAGCGCCCCACGTCCGACAGGTTCCGCCCGTGCCGCTGCTGCGGCAGTGACACCGGGGACGGTGCCGGGGTGCGGTCCTCCAGGGGGACCGGCGCCGGCAGGCCCGTCGTCTCGCCCAGGAAGACGCGGCGTACCACGCGCTCGGCCGCCAGGCCGTCGTCGTACGGGCAGAAACGCGCCCGGAAGGCCGCGCGCAGCTGTGCCGAGCGGGAGCCGCGCCAGTGGTCCGTGGTGAAGATGTCGATCAGGTCGTCCTCGTCGCGCGCCACCGCGCCCGGCGGGAAGGCCCGGACGTCGAAGTAGGTGCCGCGGGCCGCCTCGTACGCGTCCCAGTCGTCGATGTGGATGACGACGGGCCGGTCCAGATTCACGTAGTCGAACATCAGCGACGAGTAGTCCGTGATGAGCGCGTCGGCGGCCAGGCACAGCGATTCGACCCGGTGGTGGCCCGAGACGTCGATGATGCGCGGGTGCGGGGTGTGCGGCAGGGGTGCCTCGTACGTGTGGTGGGCGCGGGTCAGCACCACGAAGCGCGGGCCCAGCGCCTGGGCGAGCCGCTCCAGGTCCAGCGGGACGTACGGGGTGCGCCGGTAGTCGCGCTGCGTGGGCGCGTACAGCACGGCCGTGAAGCCCTCGGGGATGCCGAGGGACTCCCGCAGCCGGGCGACGTCCGCCGAAGTGGCGCGCTGGAACACGTCATTGCGCGGATATCCGTATTCGAGCGCCGTGTGGCCGGCCGGATAGGCCTTCTCCCAGACGAGGGTGGAGTGACGGTTCGCCGAGAGGGAGAAGTCCCACTGGTCGACGCCCGCGAGGAGCCGGTCGAACTCGGTGCGGCGGGCGGCGGCCGGGTGGTCCTGGAGGTCGAGGCCCATGGACTTCAGCGGGGTGCCGTGGTGCGTCTGGAGGAGGACCTGCCGGGGGCGCTTGACCAGGCGGCGGTCGAAGTTGACGTTGTTGACGAGGTACTTGTCGCGGGCGAGCGCCGTCCAGTAGCCGAAGCTGCCGGGGCGCAGCTTGCGGGTGGCGGTGGGCACGGTGTGGTGGTATTCGGCGCGCCCGATCCACGATGTGCCGATGTGCGGGGCGAGTTCACGCACCTTCTCCTCGATGGCCGCCGGGTTGCAGGCGTAGCCCCGGCCGTCGTACGCCGCGAAGACCGCCCTGTTCTCCCGTACCGGCAGGCACCGTTGGATCCGGTAGTGCAGGTGCAGCGCCCCGGCGCGCACGGCCCGGCCCAGGGCCGTGGCGACCTGCCGGGAGCCGATCTGCGCGCGCTGCGCCGTCCACAGGGCGCGGTACGTGCGGTGCGCGCCGAACCGCAGCAGGGTGTGGCGCAGCCGGGCCCGCAGCAGCGGCGCCGAGCCGGGGGTGCGGTGGCGGCGGTGGTGGGCGCGGGCGCGGCGGAAGAACTCGGGGCGGCTGCGGCGCGGCAACCGGCCCCGTACGGCGACGAGTTTGGAGAAGTGGTCGAGCATCCGCCGGAACAGCACGGGCCGCCAGTCGTCCAGGGCGGGCCGTGCGTCGATGAACGCGAAGACACGGTCGTACTGGTCGAAGATGTCGAAGTGCTTGCGGCTGGTGGTGGAGAGGATGTTGCCCTGGCGCCGCTGCCGGTAGTGCACGCAGACACGGTCGAGCGTCGTGATCGTGTCGGCGGCCATCAGGACCGGGAAGGTCCAGGGCGTGTCCTCGTAGTAGCCGGGCGGGAAGGTGAAGTTCTGGCGGGCGATGTACTCGCGGCTGTACGCCTTGTTCCAGACGACCATCAGCACCCTCAACAGGTCGGGCCTGTCGGTGAGTCGGAAGGACGCGGGGCCGCTCTCGTCGAGCAGCTCGGCGAGCACGTTCCGGACGACCTCGCCGGACCAGTACGTACGGGCGTAGTCGTAGACCAGGACATCGGGGCCGTCCGTCTCCTTGAGCCGGTCCGCGATGGTCTGGAGGGCGCCGGGGGTGAGGGTGTCGTCGCCGTCGAGGAAGATCAGGTAGTCACCGGTGGCTCGGGCGATTCCGGCGTTACGGGCGGGGCCGAGGCCCTCGTTCTCCGTCAGGTGCACGGCGACCACGCGCCGGTCGGTCGCGGCGACTTCGTCGATGATCGCCCCGCCGGCGTCGGGTGATCCGTCGTCCACGGCGATGAGTTCGAGATCCTCGTACGTCTGGTCGAGGACCGACCGCAGACACTCCTGCAAGTACGCCTGGACCTTGTACGCGGGGACGATGATGCTGAACCGGGCCATGGCTCGGGAACGGCCGATGGAGTGAGCTGGTTACGCCAGACGTGGCATACGGGGGACAAATAAGCCGGGCGGGCCGGTAGTTGAACCGGCCCGCCCCTTTTGGCGTACTTTTCCGTCGAACGGGTGCCCGAAGCGGCCCTACTTGACCGCCCCCGCCATGACCCCCGTGACGAACTGCCGCTGGAACAGGAAGAAGACGGCCAGCGGGATGATCATCGACAGGAAGGCGCCGGGCGCCAGCACATCGATGTTGTTGCCGAACTGCCGTACCTGCTGCTGGAGCGCGACCGTGATCGGCGGATTCTCGGAGTCCGCGAAGATCAGGGCCACCAGCATGTCGTTCCAGACCCAGAGGAACTGGAAGATGCCGAGCGAGGCGATCGCGGGACCGCCGAGCGGCATCACGACCCGGGTGAACAGCCGGATCTCGCCCGCGCCGTCGAGGCGGGCCGCCTCCAGGAGTTCCCGTGGGATCTCCGCGAAGAAGTTCCGCAGGAGGAAGATCGCGAAGGGGAGTCCGAAGGCGACGTGGAACATGACCACGCCGAAGGTCGTCTCGAAGATCCCGATCTCACCGAAGAGTTCGGAGACCGGGATGAGCGCGACCTGGACCGGGACCACCAGCAGACCGACGACGAGCATGAACCACCAGTCGCGGCCCGGGAAGTCCATCCACGCGAAGGCGTATCCGGCGAGCGAGCCGATCACCACGACCAGAACGGTCGACGGGACCGTGATCATCACCGTGGACCAGAGGGAGTTGGTGATGATGTCGTTGGAGAGCAGCTCCGAGTAGTTCTCGGTGGTGAGCTGCGCCGGCTTGGTGAAGACCTCCCACCAGCCGCTCGCCGCGATGTCCGCGCCGCCGCGCAGCGAGGAGATCAGCAGACCGATCGTCGGCATCATCCAGAACAGGGCGACCAGGATGAGGAAGACCTGGACGACTCCGCTGCCGGCCTTCGCCGCGATCCGGGCCGGCAGGGACAGCTTCGCCTTGACCGCTGTGTCGGCCGGCGGGGGCTGCTTCGCCTTGACCGCTGTGTCAGTCGTACTCATCGGCGGTTCTCCTTCTGCATCCGGCGAATGTTGAAGAGCATCACCGGGATCACGAGCAGCAGGAGGAATACGGCGATCGCGCTGCCCACGCCGACGTTGGCGTCCGTGCCGAACGACGAGCGGTAGAGCTGGAGCGCCAGCACGTTCGCGTCGTCCTGGGACGAGCCTGGCGCGATGATCAGTACCAGGTCGAAGATCTTCAGCACATTGATCATCAGGGTGACCATGACGACGGCCAGGACCGGTGCGAGCAGCGGGACGGTGATCCGGCGGAACACGTCCCACTCGTTCGCGCCGTCGACCCGCGCGGCCTCCAGGAGTTCACGCGGCATGCTCGCCAGACCGGCGCCGATCAGCACCATCGCGAAGCCCGCCCACATCCACAGATAGCTGCCGATGATCGCGGGGGTGACGAGGGACGGGCCCAGCCAGTCGACGCCGTTGTACGGCTCCTTGAAGTTGCTCTCGGGCAGCTGGAGTACGGCTCCGTCGGCCGAGGCCGGCAGGGTGAACGTACCGTCGGAGGCGGCGCTGGCCGAGGCGACGACCTTGCCGTCCTTGACCGCCTCGATCTTCAGGCCGCCCAGGCCCAGTTCCTCGGTGTCGACGACGTTGGGCTTGCCGCCGCCGCCCTTGGTGAAGTCCAGCCAGGCGGTGCCGGTGATCTCGTCGCCGCCGCTCGTGGCCGCCTTCGCCGGTACGGCGTCGGACGGCATCTTCCCGGGCGGTACGCCGACCAGCGGCAGCAGCACCGGAGTGCCCGCCGAGACCGGCGCCTTGGTGACGAACGAGCCCTTGGCGTCGCCCGCCTTCAGCGGATGCACCGGCAGCGGGCGCGCCTTCGGGTATCCGGCCGATTCGGAGAAGGTGTCGTGCACGCCCACGGCGACGGCGTTGGCGATGCCGCGCTCCGGGGCCTGCTCGTACACCAGCCGGAAGATGATGCCGGAGGCGAGCATCGAGATCGCCATCGGCATGAAGACGATCAGCTTGAACGCCGTTCCCCAGCGCACCCGTTCGGTGAGTACGGCGAAGATCAGACCGAGAGCGGTGGCGACCGTGGGGGCCACCACCACCCAGATCAAGTTGTTCTTGATCGCGGTCCGGATGGTGTCCTCGGTGAATATCTCCACGTAGTTGTCGAAGCCCGCGAAGTTGTCGCCGGACTGGTCGAGGAACGACCTGTAGACGGAGAACCCGATCGGGTAGACCACGAGCGCGCCCAGCAGGACCAGCGCGGGCAGCAGGAACGCCACCGCGAGGCCTTTACGTGTGCCTGTCACGCTCTTGCGCTTCCCCTTGGCAGGGGGCGGGGGCGCCGACACCTTGGTGCCGGTGCCCCCTGTCGTCACCGAAGTCACCGCGTCAGCTCTTGTAGGCCTTGGCGGCGTCCGACTCCAGCTGCTGCTGGGCGCCCTTGACGTCCTTCGGGTTCTTCAGGAAGTCCTGGAGGGCCTTCCACTCGCCCTTGCCGGGCGTACCGCCGAACGACTGCGGCATCTGGTCCGACATGTCGAAGCGGAAGTCGTCACCGGCGTCGATGAGCGCCTTGGCGATGTCACGCTGCACGTCGCTCGGGTACGCCTTGCCGTCCAGGGACTTGTTCGGCGAGATGAAGCCGCCGGCCTCCGCCCAGATCTGCGCGGCGTCCGTGGACGCCAGGAAGGTCAGCAGCGCCTGCGCGCCCTTGCTGTCCGTGAGCGCCACGGCCGCGTCGCCGCCGGTCACCACGGGGGAGTCGGCTCCGACCGCCGGGAACGGGAAGATCTTCGCGTCCGTGCCGACCTTGGCACCGGCCTCGGTGACGTTCACGCCGGCGAAGTCCGCGGCGAACACCATGGCGGCCTTCGGGACGTCACCACCGGTGAAGGTCTGGGTGACGGAGGCGGGGAACTCGGTCTGGAGCGCGCCGTCCGCGCCGCCGGCGACCAGGGCGGGCTTGCCCCACAGCTCGGCGAGCGTCGTCAGCGCGGTGGCCACCGACGGGTCGGTCCACTTGATCTCGTGCTTGGCCAGCTGGTCGTACTTCTCCGGACCGGCCTGCGACAGGTAGACGTTCTCGAACCAGTCGGTGAGCGTCCAGCCGTCGGCGCCGCCGACGGAGACCGGGACGACGCCCGACGCCGAGATCGTCTCGGCGGTCGTCAGCAGGTCCTTCCAGGTCTTGGGCTCGGCCGCGCCCGCGTTCTCGAAGGCCGTGTTGTTGTACCAGACCAGCGACTTGTTGGCGGCCTTGAAGTAGACGCCGTACTGCTCGCCGTCGACCGCGCCGAGGTCCTGCCAGCCCTTGCCGTAGTTCTTCGTCAGCTGGGCCTTGGCCTCGGCGCCGACGGGCTTGGCCCACTTCTTCTCGACGGCCTGCGTGATCGCGCCGACCTGCGGGAGCATCGCGACGTCGGGCGGGCTGCCGCCGGCGATCTTCGTGCCGAGGAAGTTGACGATCGGGTCCTGCGCGGGGACGAACGTCACCGTCGCACCGGTCCGCTTCTCGAACTCGTCGAGGACCTTCGTGAAGTTGGCCTGCTCGGGTCCGGTCCACACCGCGGCGACCTGGATCTTCTCGCCGTCCAATTTGGGCAGTTCGACCGAGGTTGCGGGCTTCTTGCTCTCGCCCCCACCGTCCGACTTGTCCTCCGAGTCGCCACCACAGCCGGTGAGCACCACGGCGCCGACGACCACGGCCGCCACCGCCGCTCTGTGTGATCCTCGTGCCGCTGAGCGTGCTCCGGCTCCAAATGCCTTGCGGCCATTAAGAGTTGTACGCATGACTGCCCCGTCTCTCCATTGAGCGTGCGGATCTTGACGCATGTTTACGCGTGCGGACCGGCGCCCCGAGCGAGCTGACGACGCCGTCCTTGTCCCGTGCGGTAAGTCCTACGCGCAGTGACCGTAGGCCGCAATACTGTCTTGGGCTTCAATTCGAAGATCGTGATGGGCTCGTGACGTCGTTTACGGACGTAGGGGTAATTTCAGAGATGTGAAGGCATGGCGACCTGCCGAGGTCTGGACCAGAACACCCTCCGACCTCAGGATGTCCGCTTTCGGCCACGGGGCGACCACCGGACGACCACCCGCCGACCACCCGGGCGGTGGTCACCGTCAGACACGACCCAGGGGTCCCACCGGCATCGCGGACACCGAACGGGCGGCCCTTTCCAGGGCACTTGCGAGCAGGGCCAGATCCGTCGGCCCGTTGCCCAGCTCGCGTACCGGCCGACGGGCCGGCGGATCGCCCATGCGCTCCCACTCCAGCGGGACGACCGTGGGCCGCAGCGTCGCCGTACGCGGGATCCGGCCGGTCACCCGGCCGCCCTGGAACGGCGTCACCCGGCCGTCCGGGTGCCCGAGCCTGCCGCGGCCCGGCAGCGGGTCGTCCGGGGCGGGCGCGGCCGACGGCATGTCCAGCACCACTCGAAGGCGTGTGCGGCCCGCCAGCTCCGTCTCCGACGTCCGCTCGGGGCGCGCGGACGTGGCGACCAGATGGACACCGAGCCGCTCGCCGTCGCGCGCGACCGCCTCCAGGGCCCGTACGACCGAACCGGCCGCCGGGCGGCCGGGACTGCCCAGCGCGGGCGCGACCAGGGCGTCGAAGTCGTCGACGAGGACGATGAGCCGCGGGAGGACGGGGCCGGGGCCGGGCTCGCCGCGTGTACGGGACGAGGTCTGGCGCAGCCTGAGGGTGCTGCTGCCCAAGGTGCCGCCCGCGCCGGTGCTCGTGCTGCCGGTGCCCGAGCCCTGCGTGCCGCCGCCGGCGGGCGGCTGCCGCGACGCCTCCGGGCCCTGCGCGCGCTCACGGCGCGAACCACCCTGCTCGGCGGGGCTCGGCGCGCGCTGGCCCACCATCCGCTCAGCGACCTCACGTCTGTTGTGCCACTCGGCGAAGTCCAGCCGCCCCAGCACCTCCGCGCGCCGCTTCAGCTCCGCGCCCAGCGCCTGCGCGAACTCCCGCATCCGGATCGGGTCCGACGCCACCAAGTGCTCGGTCACATGCGGCAGTTCCGTACAGGCCAGCAGCCCCTCGCCGCGCTCACCGCCCGCGCCGTCCACCAGGAGCAGGCCCAGCAGGTCCGGGCGGCTCCCCGCGGCCAGCGAGGCCGCGACCGCGCGCAGCAGCTCCGAACGGCCGCTGCCCGGCGGCCCCTCGATCAGCAGATGCGGGCCCTCCTCCACCAGATCCACCGTCACCGGGCCGTGCGGCCCCGTGCCGAGAACCGTCGTGCTGCCCGCCGCCGACGCCCAGCGGGCCATCAGCGACGCGGGAGTCGCCCGCGCCAGCCCCAACTCGTCCAGCAGCCTGGCCGAACGCGGCAGCGCCGCGGCCTGCCTGCTCCGGCCCGAGGAGGCCGCGCTGCCCGCTTCCGTACGGAGGGGGGCCAGCGCCCGGCCGAAACGGTCGGCCCACGCCGGGGACACCGCGTCCACCGTCGCGACCGTGCCGTGCCCGGCGGGCCGTCCCACCGCCGTACGGAGGAGCCGCAGCGCCGTCGCCACATCGCCGCTCAGCATGGCCACCGCCCCGCACTCACGGAAGGCGAGCGAGGCGGCACACGCCGTCTCGTACGTCGCGGCGACCGGCGAGACGGGCGAGGCCGCCTCGGTCTCGGCGAGACAGATCACATGGATACCGGCCACGGAACCGGCGCCCGCCAGCCGCGCGGTGGTCTCGCGCAGCGCCGACGAGCCGGGATCGCCGTCCACGACCACCAGGGTGGCCGCGCCCTCGTACCGCCCGGCGGCCTCGGCGACGGACCTGCTGTCGGCCGACGCCCACCCCGTACCGAGGGGTCCGTCGTCCAGCCGGCGCGTCAGCTCGCCCAGCCGGGCGGCGGCCTGGTCCCGGTCGTAGGCGAGGAGCAGCCGGCAGTCCTGGCCATGGGCCGGCCGCACGTGCGGCAGCCAGCCGAGCCAGCCCCACTCGCGCTTGCGCTGCTCCACGCTCCTGTTCCGGTCCGCGCTGACCAGCACGATCTCCAGATCGGTGGGGGAGTGCAGCGCGGCGAGCTGCGCCACGGCCGACCTGGCGAGGCCGGTCAGCCGCTCCCTGGGGCCCGCGAGACCGAGCGAACCGGCCTCGCGCAGGCTCACGGTCACGGGGACCGAGGGCAGCGGACCGGATCCGTCGGGCGACGGGCGCTCCGTCGTGCCCAGCCGCAGGACGAGCGATTCGGGGTGGCCGGGGCCGCGCTCCCAGAGCCGGGGGCCGGGGCCGAGTGCCGTCATCAGTACGGAGGCGGGGTCGGGCCAGGTCTCGTCGCGCGGCGGGCGGCTGCGGGGGCGCGAGGTGGCCGCCGGGACGCCCTCGTCGCCGTCGGGGAACTCCTCGTCGCGGGTGCCGGCCAGCCGGCGGGCCCAGGCGCCTATGCCGCCGCGTCGTCTGCCGGGTCCTTCGGGCAGCTCCGTACCGCGTGTGGGCGTGCCCTGCCGACGGGAGCCCGGCGCACGGCTGTGTCCCTGCGGGCCGTCGTCGGCCGCGCTGTGCGCCTCGTCACTGTCGGCCCGGTCGTGCGCGGGGTGCCCGCCGACGCCGGGCACCGGCGCGTACAGGGCGTCGCCGTACCGGGTGTCGGCGTCCGAGCGGGGCGTGCGCGGCTCGGGCACGCGCGGCGTGACGGCGGGGCCGCCGTGACTGCCGTGACCGCCCTGCGCGTACGCGTGGACCGTCCGGCCGCCGGGCGTGCCCGGCGCGTACGCCCCCGAGTCCTGGCCGGATCGCGGGCCGCTGTACGTCCCCGATCCCGCCACCGCGCCGGATGCCACGTTCGCACCCGCGCCTTCGCTCCCGGCGGCCCTGCCGCCCCCCGCCGTACCTCCCGCACCGCCTCCGCGCGTGATCCGCAGATGCCCCTCGCCGTCCGGCGCGGTCGCCAGGGTCTCCGTCCGGCCGCCGGAGGTGAGCCGCAGCGCCGACTCGCCCAGCCGCAGCAGGGCGCCCGCCGGGAGCGGCACCGGCCGGGACCCGACCCGTACGCCTTCGAGCGTCGTGCCGTTCGTGGAATGCAGGTCCGCCACCGAGACATGACCGTCATCGGCCACGGTCACCGAGCAGTGCAGCCGCGAGACGTCCGGATCGTCGAGCGGTACGTCGGCGTCGGCCGAGCGGCCGATCCTGACCTGCCCGCCGTGCAGCAGATGCACCCCGCCCGCGTCCGGACCCGCGACCACATGGAGCTGGGCCGGGACGTCCTCGGTCGGCACGTCGTCCTCGCCGGGGACCTGGAGGGAGAGCACGGCGCCGTCCACCAGCGGAGGTTCGCCCAGGGTGCGGCGGTGCGCGTCCAGGCGCTCCCGTCCCGCGTACAGCACGACGGCGCCCGAGACGTCGGAGCCGGCGACGGCCGTGGCCAGGGCGGAGGCGACGGTGGCGAGCGCCGTCCCCGCCGGGGCGGTGACGAGCACGTCGCACGCGCGCCCCGCGGGGTGGCCGCTGCGCGGCGCGAGGACGGTCAGCCGGATCTGCATCGCCGTCGGCGGTCCCTTCTGCGCGGGGTGCCCGGCAGGGGTGCTGCCCTGTGTGAATCCCCCCACCCGGCACCGACACATCGGCCGGTACAGGTCGGCACGGACGGTGAGCGAACGACCCCACACACCGAGTGCTGGATGGCATCTTCGCACCTGCCACCGACAACACGCCCACGGACCACGGGTTTGTGATCTTGAATGGTCGGCTGTGGGTGCAAAAGTGCGTGGTTGGGAGCGGGTTGGGATCATCCGTGGACCCCGCGGGTACCCGTGTTTGGCAACCATCCGTAGCAGGCGCGCGTCTCCCTCTCGAACATGACCGCGACGGGAACCCACGCGCGACCTCTAAAGTAGGTCGGACACCCGGGTGGCCCCGGGGCCATGCAAGGACCACCAGCAGCAGGGAGCGCATGACGTGCGGCCGGTAGGCAGCAAGTACCTCCTGGAGGAGGCCATCGGGCGCGGCGCCACGGGCACCGTCTGGCGCGCCCGTCAGCGGGAGACCGCCGGTGCCGAGGCAGCGGTGGCCGGGCAGCCCGGCGAGACCGTCGCGATCAAGGTCCTCAAGGAGGAGCTGGCGAACGACGCGGACGTGGTGATGCGCTTCCTTCGCGAGCGCTCCGTCCTGCTCCGCCTGACGCACCCCAACATCGTGCGGACCCGTGACCTGGTCGTCGAGGGTGACCTCCTCGCCCTCGTCATGGATCTGGTCGAGGGCCCCGACCTGCACCACTACCTGCGGCAGAACGGCCCCTTCAGCCCCGTCGCGGCCTCTCTGCTCACGGCCCAGATCGCGGACGCGCTGGCCGCCAGCCACGCCGACGGCGTCGTACACCGTGACCTGAAGCCCGCCAACGTCCTGCTGAAGGACGACGGCGACCAGCTGCACCCGATGCTGACCGACTTCGGCATCGCCCGGCTCGCCGACTCCCCGGGACTGACGCGGACGCACGAGTTCGTCGGTACACCCGCCTATGTGGCTCCGGAGTCCGCCGAAGGCCGTCCGCAGACCTCCGCCGTCGACATCTACGGCGCCGGCATCCTGCTGTACGAGCTGGTCACCGGCCGTCCCCCGTTCGCGGGCGGAACGGCCCTCGAAGTGCTCCACCGCCACCTCAGCGAGGAGCCGCGCCGCCCGTCCAACGTCCCCGAACCGCTGTGGACGGTCATCGAGCGCTGCCTCCGTAAGGAGCCGGACCAGCGGCCCAGCGCCGTGAATCTCGCCCGTGGCCTGCGCACCGTCGCCTCCGGCATCGGCGTGCACTCGAACTCCGCCCAGGTCAACGCGGCGATGGGCGTGGGAGCCCTGCTGGCGCCCGATCCGTCGCCCACCACCGTGCCCGGTGAGCCCGGCGCCGCCGACCCGACCCAGGTCCTGCCGAGCAACGCGGGATCGTACGACCCGGCCGCCGCCACCGGCGTCCTGCCGACGAACGCGCCGGGCTCGGCCGACCCGACGTCGGTCATGCCGGTCGGCGCGGGCGGTCCCGGCGGCCCCGCCGGTCCCGGCCCCGAGGACCCGCACCCCTGGCAGAACCAGCTCAGGGCCGCGCGCGACCGCAACGAGCAGACCCAGGTCCAGTACCTGGACCCGAGCCAGGACCCGCTCAGGCGCAGGCCCCAGCGGCCCCAGGGCCAGCAGCCCCCGCCGCCCCAGCGCCAGCAGCAGCGGGCCCCGCAGCCGCAGCCGTACCCGCCGGGGCCCACCAGCCCCACCAGCCCCAGCAGCAGCGCTACGCACCGCCCCCGCAGCAGCAACAGCAGCAGCGGTACGCGCCTCCGCAGCAGCCGGCGCCCCAGCAGCCGCAGCAGCCCCAGCCACCCGCACCGCGTCAGCCCCGGCAGCGCGGCGCCAACCCGATGCGGATCCCCGGACTCGGCTGCCTCAAGGGCTGCCTGTTCACGATCATCCTGCTCGTCGTGGCCAGCTGGCTCATCTGGGAGCTGACACCGCTCCAGGACTGGATCGGTCAGGGCAAGAGCTTCTGGCAGGCGATCAAGGACACGTACAACACCGTGTCGGACTGGGTCACGGAACTCGGCGGTTCGGACTCCGGGACCACCCCCGGATCCGGCGGCGGGAGCAACTGAACCACCTGACACCGACGCCGGTGGGGCTTCCCACCGGCGCCGGTGCGGATCGGTCCGCTTCTGTCGCTATGTCGATTCCCGCGGGATCAATTCCCCCGCAGAAGTGAACGTCGCCGCGGTATCGGGCAATGAACACCCCGATACGCGCGTACTTTGATGGGCAAAGCCAGCCGCTGAGGGAGCAGTCTTGGCACGGAATATCGGCAGCCGGTACACCGCCCATCAGATCTTGGGGCGGGGCAGCGCCGGCACGGTGTGGCTCGGCGAGGGACCCGAGGGGCCCGTCGCCATCAAGCTGTTGCGCGAGGACCTCGCCTCCGACCAGGAACTGGTCGGGCGCTTCGTCCAGGAGCGCACCGCGCTGCTCGGACTCGACCACCCGCGGGTGGTCGCCGTCCGCGACCTCGTCGTGGACGGCAACGACCTGGCACTCGTCATGGAGCTGGTGCGCGGCACCGACCTGCGGACCCGTCTCGATCGCGAACGCCGGCTCGCCCCCGAGGCCGCGGTCGCCGTCGTCGCCGATGTCGCCGACGGCCTCGCCGCCGCGCACGCCGCCGGAGTGGTCCACCGCGACGTCAAGCCGGAGAACATCCTGCTCGACATGGAGGGCCCGATCGGCCCCGGCGGCTCGCACCCCGCGCTGCTCACCGACTTCGGCGTCGCCAAGCTGATCGACACCCCCCGCCGTACGAAGGCGACCAGGATCATCGGCACCCCCGACTACCTGGCACCCGAGATCGTCGAGGGACTGCCGCCGCGCGCCGCCGTCGACATCTACGCCCTCGCGACGGTCCTCTACGAGCTCCTCGCCGGCTTCACACCCTTCGGCGGCGGCCACCCCGGCGCCGTCCTGCGCCGCCATGTCACCGAGACCGTCGTGCCGCTGCCCGGCATTCCCGACGAGCTGTGGCAGCTCCTCGTCCAGTGCCTGGCCAAGGCCCCGGCCTCCCGGCTGCGCGCCTCCGAGCTGGCCGCCCGGCTCCGCGAGCAGCTTCCGCAGCTCGCCGGCATCCCCTCCCTGGAGGTGGACGAGCCCGACGCCGAGGTCACCGAGGAGGAGCGGTCGTACGGCGACGCCGACGCCCCGCAGTCTCAGGAGGCCGAGCAGCCGCGCCGCCGGGGCGCCGTCCCGCTGGTCCCCGGAGCGGCCCCCGACTCCAACCGCGACACCCACACGAGCATGCGCGTCCCGGCCCCCGACGAACTGGCGGGCGGTGCGCGCGGCACGGCCAGGGCCCCCCGCGCGGCCGGTCAGCGCAGGCCGGGATCGGCCCGGCACAAGGCGGAGGCGGTACGCAAACGCCGTATCACGCTGGGTGTGACGGCCGTCCTGCTGATCGCCGTCCTCGGCATCGGCGGCTGGCTGGCGACCAGCAGCGACGGCGCGGAGGCCGACCCCGGGGAGACGACGCGGTCGGCGGCGCCGGTTCCGTAGGGGCGGCAACCGCGGCGGCGGGGTTTCACCGGTCAGCCGTTAGGCTGGGTCCGTGGCAGTCGTCGATGTATCCGAAGAGCTGAAGTCCCTTTCCTCGACCATGGGGTCGATCGAGGCCGTCCTTGACCTCGACAAGATGAGGGCCGAGATCGCCGTCCTGGAGGACCAGGCAGCGGCACCGTCCCTCTGGGACGACCCGGAGGCGGCGCAGAAGATCACCAGCAAGCTGTCGCACCTCCAGGCCGAGCTGCGCAAGGCCGAGGCGCTCAGGAGCCGGATCGACGACGTCGAGGTGCTCTTCGAGCTGGCCGAGAGCGAGGACGACGCCGACGCCCGGGGCGAGGCCGAGTCCGAACTCGCCTCGGTGAAGAAGGCGCTCGACGAGATGGAGGTCCGCACCCTCCTGTCCGGCGAGTACGACGAGCGGCAGGCGCTCGTCAACATCCGGGCCGAGGCCGGCGGCGTCGACGCGGCGGACTTCGCCGAGCAGCTCCAGCGCATGTACATCCGCTGGGCGGAGCGGCACAACTACCCGACCGAGGTCTACGAGACGTCGTACGCGGAGGAGGCCGGCATCAAGTCGACCACCTTCGTCGTCAAGGTGCCGTACGCCTACGGCACGCTCTCCGTCGAGCAGGGCACCCACCGGCTGGTCCGTATCTCGCCTTTCGACAACCAGGGGCGCCGCCAGACCTCGTTCGCGGGTGTCGAGGTGCTTCCCGTCGTCGAGTCCAGCGACCACGTCGAGATCGACGAGACCGAGCTGCGCGTGGACGTCTACCGCGCGTCGGGCCCCGGCGGCCAGGGCGTCAACACCACGGACTCCGCGGTCCGGATCACGCACATCCCCACCGGCATCGTCGTCTCGTGCCAGAACGAACGCTCGCAGATCCAGAACAAGGCGAGCGCCATGAACGTGCTTCAGGCGAAGCTGCTCGAACGCCGCCGCCAGGAGGAGCAGGCCAAGATGGACGCCCTCAAGGGCGACGGCGGCAACTCGTGGGGCAACCAGATGCGTTCGTATGTCCTGCACCCGTACCAGATGGTCAAGGACCTCCGTACGGAGTTCGAGGTGGGCAATCCCCAGGGCGTGCTCGACGGCGAGATCGACGGCTTCCTGGAAGCCGGAATTCGCTGGCGCAAGCAGCAGGAACGCTAGATCACCGATTGGCTTTTCCGTCCCTTGTCAGAGCCCAACAGGGCGCTCTGGCAAGGGACTCGCTTTATCGACAAAGGAACTGCCGTTCAGGAGGCGGTAGTTCCCGTTTATGTCACAGTTACCCTTCGCGCGGCGGACAACTGGCTTTAATCCGGGCATCGCACGCGCAACGACCTTGACGCGTATGCGAAAACTCGGAATGGTGACGCGCGGCATGCGTATTTCTGGGGCGCGTGTGATCGGGGGACCTGTACACACGGACTCCCAACTGGCCGGCCCCGAACGCTGCACCACTCACGATTAGCTACTGGGGGTAGCAAGCACATGACCAAGAAGACGCGGATTCGCGTAGCGCGGATCGCCGCCGGCGCCGTGATCGCCGCCGGTGCCTCCCTGACCGCCGCGGGCGCCGCTTCGGCCGTCGGCATCGATGTCAATGTCGGTGGCCTCAACGCCTCCGTGGCCGTCGACGGCGACACCTCGGGTGCCGACGGCGGTAACACCATCGTCGGCGCAACGTCGGGTTCCGACGGCGGCAACACCATCGTCGGCACCACCTCGGGTGCCGATGGCGGTGCTGACGGTGGAGCCGATGGCGGTGCCGATGGTGGCGCTGACGGCGGTGCCGATGGTGGCGCTGACGGTGGAGCCGATGGCGGTGCCGATGGTGGCGCTGACGGCGGTGCTGACGGCGGTGCCGATGGTGGCGCTGACGGTGGAGCCGATGGTGGCGCTGACGGCGGTGCTGACGGCGGTGCCGATGGCGGTGCTGACGGTGGAGCCGATGGTGGAGCCGATGGTGGCGCCACCGGTGGAGCCGATGGTGGCGCTGACGGCGGTGCTGACGGTGGAGCCGATGGTGGCGCCACCGGTGGAGCCGATGGCGGTGCCGATGGTGGCGCCACCGGTGGAGCCGATGGTGGCGCCGCCGAGGGCCAGAGCGGTGGCACCGACGAGGGTCAGACCGGTGGCACCGACCCCGGCACCGGCGCGGACACCGACAACGCGGGCTCGCAGCCGGTCGAGCAGGGCGAGGCCAAGGAGGAGCTGGCTGAGACCGGCGCCGCCGAGACCACGTTCCTGATCATCGGTGCCGCGACCATGATCGCCGGCGGTATCGGCTTCCGGATGCTCCCGCGTCTGGTCGGCAGCCGCGCCACGGCCGTCTGAGTCATCCCTTACGCACGGAAGGGCCCGGACACTGAATCAGTGTCCGGGCCCTTCCCTGTGCTCAAGGACGGCTCAGGCCGTCTGATGCCCCACCGCCACCAGCGCGACCGCCGCTATCAGCACCGCCAGCAGGGTCAGCAACGCCACCGGGCTCAGGCCGCCGAAGGGGCCCTCCTGCTCCAGCCGCTGCCTGTTCGCACGGCAGACGTGGCACCGGCCCTCACTGACGGGTCCCGCGCAGTTGGCGCACACCAGCCGATCAAAGGTCATGCGCTCTCCTCCTCCCGCGCCGCGGAGCCGCGGGCACTGTCTCTGCGCTCAACGCTCCGGGAAACGCCACCGTTCCCCGTACCACTGTGCCAGCTTCCGCTCGATTCGGCGCGCCCCGTCGGATTACGCCGGGTCCGTCCCCGGTGGCGAGCGGCCGGCATCCGTGATAAATCACCCAAGCCCGGACCAACCCCGGCGGCCGACTGCGCGGCCCCGGCCGGTTCGCGTAAGGTCTCGCTCACCTACTCCCGGCCGACCATGGTGCACCCGTGATCCGATTCGACAACGTCTCCAAGACCTATCCGAAGCAGAACCGACCCGCCCTGCGCGATGTGTCCCTCGACATCGAGAAGGGGGAATTCGTCTTCCTGGTGGGCTCGTCCGGCTCCGGCAAGTCGACCTTCCTGCGTCTCGTCCTGCGTGAGGAGCGCGCCAGCCACGGCATGGTGCATGTCCTCGGCAAGGACCTCGCGCGGCTGTCGAACTGGAAAGTACCGAGCATGCGCCGTCAACTCGGCACGGTCTTCCAGGACTTCCGCCTCCTGCCGAACAAGACCGTCATGCAGAACGTCGCCTTCGCGCAGGAGGTCATCGGCAAGTCCCGCGGCGAGACCAACAAGTCCGTCCCCCAGGTCCTCGATCTCGTCGGACTGGGCGGCAAGGAGGACCGGATGCCCGGTGAACTCTCCGGTGGTGAGCAGCAACGCGTCGCCATCGCACGGGCCTTCGTCAACCGCCCCATGCTGCTGATCGCGGACGAACCGACGGGCAACCTCGACCCGCAGACCTCCGTCGGCATCATGAAGCTGCTGGACCGCATCAACCGCACCGGCACGACTGTCGTGATGGCGACGCACGACCAGAACATCGTCGACCAGATGCGCAAGCGTGTGATCGAGCTCGAAAAGGGCCGTCTCGTGCGAGACCAGGCGCGAGGCGTCTACGGCTACCAGCACTGAGCAACGCGAAGAGTATCGAAAGCTGAAAGGACGCCATGCGCGCCCAGTTCGTCCTGTCGGAGATCGGCGTCGGTCTCCGCCGAAATCTGACGATGACGTTCGCCGTCATCATTTCCGTAGCCCTCTCGCTCGCGCTGTTCGGCGGCGCACTGCTCATGCGCGAGCAGGTCAGCGTGATGAAGGACTTCTGGTACGACAAGGTCAACGTCTCGATCTTCCTGTGCAACAAGGGTGACGCCGAGACCACCGAGAAGTGCGAGAAGGGCCCCGCCACCGCCGATCAGCGGAAGTCGATCGAGTCCGATCTCAGGAAGATGGACATCGTCGACGACGTCTACCACGAGTCGGCGGACGAGGCGTACAAGCACTACCGCGAGCAGTACGGCGAGACGCCCATCGCCGGGATGATCACCCCGGACCAGATGCAGGAGTCGCTCCGGGTCAAGCTCAAGGACCCGGAGAAGTACAAGGTGGTGGCGACCGCCTTCGAGGGCCGGGACGGTGTGCAGTCCGTCGCGGACCAGCGCAACATCCTGGAGAACCTCTTCAACCTGATGCAGGGCATGAATGTCGCCGCGCTCGGAGTGATGGCGCTGATGCTCGTCATTGCCCTGATGCTGATCGTGAACACCGTCCGGGTGTCCGCCTTCAGCAGACGCAGGGAGACCGGCATCATGCGGCTGGTGGGGGCGTCGAGCTTCTACATCCAGATGCCGTTCATCATGGAGGCCGCGTTCGCGGGGCTGATCGGCGGCGTCGTCGCCTGCGTCCTGCTCCTCGCCGGGCGTTACTTCCTGATCGACGGCGGAATCGCGCTCGAGGAGAAGATGCAGCTCATCAACTTCATCGGGTGGGACGCCGTACTGGCGATCCTCCCGCTGGTGTTGGTGATCGGTCTGCTCATGCCGGCGGTTGCCGCTTCCATCGTGTTGCGCAAGTACCTCAAGGTGTGACAATCACCCCTGGCGTCGTCTCGCCAAGCCGCTCTGCGGCGCCGGGGGTTGTCCTAGACTCTGCGCCATGCCGGGCCACGAAAATCGCCTCAGGCCCCACGGGTTCTACCGCGGGGCGGCCCTGACCTTGCTCTTCGCGAGCGTGCTCGCCACCGCCGCGGCCACCGACTCGCTGCCTCGCGCCGACGAGGAAGCCGCCCGCATAAGCAGCCGCTCCGTCGCCTCCACGGCCGACAGGGACGAGGTCGCGCGGGCCGCCGCCGAGGCCATGGCCGACGGCAAGTCCGCCACCGAGGCCGCCGAGGACGTCGTCAGCCGCAGCGGTGACCGCTGGGGCGCCGTCTACGACAAGGGCGAGTACGAGGAGTTCGAGCAGGCACTCGACGGCAAGTACACCGGGGTGGGTCTCTCGGCCAAGCGCCTGGCCGACGGCCGGATCGCGGCGAGCAAGGTCCAGCCGGGCGGCCCCGCCGCGCGGGCCGGGATCAGGGCCGGCGACACACTCCGTACGATCGACGGCGAGCCGGTCGGCCCGCGCCCCGTGACCGAGGTCGTCGCGCTGCTGCGCGGCGACGGTACGGACCGGAGCGCCGGCGGGCCCCGGGACGCCTCAGCGGGCACCACCGTCGTCCTCGGCCTGGCGCGCGGCGGACACGAGTGGACCGAGACGCTGCGCCGGGCCAGCCTCAGTACGGACGCGGTCACTCTCGAAACCGGCGCCGACGGCGCACTCGTGATCAAGGTCGCCGCCTTCACCAAGGGCACCGGCAAGGAGATCAGGGACGCCGTCCTGGAGGCGCCCAGGGGCACCGGCGTCCTGCTCGACCTCCGGGGGAACGCGGGCGGGCTGGTCACCGAGGCCGTCCAGGCGGCCTCCGCCTTCCTCGACGGCGGCCTGGTCGCCACGTATGACATACGAGGTGAGCAGCGCGCCCTGTACGCGGACCCGGGCGGCGACACCGAGCGGCCCGTGGTGGCGCTCGTCGACGGCGGCACCATGAGCGCCGCCGAGCTGGTCACCGGCGCACTCCAGGACCGCGGCCGGGCGATCACGGTCGGTTCCCCCACTTTCGGCAAGGGTTCCGTACAGATGCCGAGCCGGCTGCCGGACGGTTCCGTCGCCGAGCTGACGGTCGGGCACTACCGCACACCGGCAGGTCACAAGGTCGACGACAAGGGCATCACACCCGACCTGGTGGTGGACGCACGAGCCCAGGAGCGGGCCCGCACAGTATTGAGTGGCCTCGGGGGCGGGTCGTAGTGCGAAAATGAACGCACTATGGCAAAGGAAAAGGACACAGGGCGCAAGCTGGTCGCGCAGAACAAGAAGGCGCGGCACGACTACCTCATTCTCGACACCTACGAGTGCGGTCTCGTGCTGACAGGTACCGAGGTCAAGTCGCTGCGCCAGGGACGCGCCTCCCTGGCGGACGGCTTCGTGCAGATCGACGACCACGAGGCATGGCTGCACAACGTGCATGTGCCCGAGTACACCCAGGGCACCTGGACGAACCACTCCGCGCGGCGTAAGCGGAAGCTGCTGATGCACCGCCTGGAGATCAACAAGCTGGAGCAGAAGTCGAACGAGTCCGGCCACACGATCGTGCCGCTCGCCCTCTACTTCAAGGGCGGCCGGGCCAAGATCGAGATCGCGCTGGCGAAGGGCAAGAAGGAGTACGACAAGCGCCAGACGCTCCGCGAGAAGCAGGACCGGCGGGAGACGGACCGCGCGGTCTCGGCCGTGCGCCGGCGTCAGCGGGCCTGACCGCCCCGCGGGCGGCGGGGGGAATAAGGTGGCCGCGTCCCGTGCTGGTCACGTAGTATGGGTGTTGTCCCGCAGAGCAGGGGCAGCGTTTGAAAAATCAACATGGGGATGATCGGTTTCGACAGCGGATGTCGAGGCAGGGGAAGCGAGTCGAGGAAGCGGCAATGATCTCGTTAACCATATGTCGCAAACTATAATCGCCAATTCAAAGCGCGATTCCTCCACCTTCGCTCTCGCTGCTTAATTAGCAGCTAGCGAAGACTCCGTGGAGTGTCAGCCCGGGAGTGTTCCCGACCCGGATCCTGGCATCACTCAGGGAACTAAACCATCGCGTTCGGTCACGGGACACGGTGGGAAATCAAACAGTGACTGGGCCTGTCGGAGGCTTGTTCGTGTGACCTCCGGGGCCGAGTAAAAACGTAGCGAACTGCACTCGGAGAAGCCCTGGTTCCGCACCGTTGGACGCGGGTTCGATTCCCGCCATCTCCACCACCCCATGTGAGGTGAAGGCCCCGCTGCTCCGGCAGCGGGGCCTTCGTCGTGCGCCCGACCGTGAGGCCCGAACACGCCCCCGATCGCGCCCGATCGCGCCTGATCGCGCCGCCGACCGTGCGCCGGACCGGCGGCCGGACTCGCGGCCGGACGTGGTGATGTCGGACACAGCGTTCCGGCGGGAGCAC
Organism: Streptomyces panacea; assembly: GCF_040560175.1. NCBI lineage: Bacteria > Bacillati > Actinomycetota > Actinomycetes > Kitasatosporales > Streptomycetaceae > Streptomyces > Streptomyces panacea. The sequence goes on along the minus strand of NZ_JARJHW010000010.1, from coordinate 42,117 downwards.
GGATCGTTGTCGGCCGCGCGGCCGGCGGCTCTCCGGTGCCGGAGCGAGACGCGTTGGCGCAAGGGCAGTTCAGGGCATCGCGACCGCGCCGTACGAACGAGACGGATGGCCGGAATGTTTCCATCAAGATCGGCCGTTCGGCAACGAAGTCGTACACATGCCTATCAACTGGTGAAGCGTGGGCGCGGGCGTGGTCGCCGTGCGCTACATTCTGGTTCCGGGTGCAAGAGGTGGGGGCGCTCGGTTCGGGTGGGGGCCCGGCCGACGGCCGTATTCCGGCCAGTTTCATGCACGCACCCAGTGATTCCGTGGGGGATGTGCGTACAACAGTGAACAATTGGCGAGAAGATGCCCAAAAGGGGCACACGCATGAGCCGATGGACGTCACCGTCGAGCTCGACGGTCTGGGACGGCAGCTCTCCGAGCTGCCCGGCCGGACCACGGAGGTCCCAGGCATACCCGCGGCACGCGCCGCGGACAGCTCCGACGGTCCCGTCTTCGTCGATGCCAGTGGCCGCCGGAGCAAGAAACTCCGGCGTCTCGGCTGGGTGTTGGCCATCGCGAGCGCCTGTTACGCCGTCGCCCTGGGCGCGGCCCTGATCGGCGGCAGTTCCAGCGCACCCTGGCTCCAGATACCCGGCGTCAGTGACAAGCGCGACTCGCAGAAGGTCGAGATACAGCCGCCCCCGTCGGACCGGCCCACCGCGGTGGCCACGCCGGGCGCGCCAGGCGTCGACCCCGGCCCGTCGGGCTCCGTCCCCGGCTCGCCGTCCGCGCCCGACGCGAGCACCGGGGCCTCGGACGAACCGGAACCGTCCGGCTCGCCCTCCGGCGAGCCCGACCCGGACCCGAAACCCGGCAACCCCGATCCGAAGCCGGACCCCGGAGACCCCGAGCCGGGGACGGCGCAGCCCAACCCCGAGCCCAATCCCGGTGAGTCGAGCCCGGGACCCGTCGACCCCGGCCCGGGGCCCGACCCCACCGCGTCGGAGACACCGCCCGTCGATACACCCGTGGACGGCGGCCAGCAGGCAGCCGCGGAAGGCGCCGAGTAAGAAATGACCTCTTCCGGCAGACGGGCTCCGTCCCACAAGCACGGTCAGCGGAAGCAGAAGCAGGTACGTGTCGCCAGACGCAGACTGCCCATGCGCTATCTGCTCCCCTCGCTGCTTCTCGTCGCCCTGCTCGCGATGCTGATGCTGCGCGGCTATGTGCACAGCGAGATCCTCGCGGACCATCGGGTACGCCCCCCGGCCGCCACCGACCAGGTGCCGGACCGGATTCTCAAGGGCGGCCCGGTCATAGACGCGCGCGGGACGACGACGCCCAAGGCGCTGAAGGTCCCCGACCACAAGCTCGTGCTGACCTTCGACGACGGGCCCGACCCGGAGTGGACGCCCAAGGTCCTCGACAAGCTGAAGGAGTACGACGCGCACGCCGTCTTCTTCGTCACCGGCACGATGGCCTCGCGCCATCCCGAACTGGTGCGGCGGATGGTCGACGAGGGCCACGAGATCGGCCTGCACACCTTCAACCACCCGGACCTCGCGTACCAGACCAGGTCCCGTATCGACTGGGAACTGACCCAGAACCAGCTGGTGCTGGCGGGCGCGGCGGGTATCCGCACGTCGCTGTTCCGGCCGCCGTACTCCTCCTTCGCCGACGCGATGGACGACAAGTCCTGGCCGGTCACCGAGTACATCGGCAGCCTCGGCTACATCACCGTCCTCAACAACACCGACAGCGAGGACTGGAAGCGCCCCGGCGTCTCCGAGATCATCGAGCGGGCCACGCCCGAGGGCACCCACGGCTCCATCGTCCTGATGCACGACTCCGGCGGCGACCGCTCGCAGACCGTCACCGCGCTGGCCCGCTTCCTGCCGAGCATGCAGGACCGGGGGTACGAGTTCGCCAACCTCACCGAGGCGCTGGGCGCCCCGAGCGCCCACACACCCGTCTCCGGTGTCGAACTGCTCCAGGGCAAGGCCTTCGTCGGCGCCGTCGCCGTCTCGGAGGGCACCACCTCCGTGCTGGTGGGCGGGCTCGCCGTGATCGGCGTGCTGGTCATCGGGCGGTTCGGGCTGATGCTGGTGCTGTCCTTCGCGCACGCGCGCAAGGTGCGGCGGCGCGGCTTCAGTTGGGGCGAGCCGGTCACCGAACCGGTGACGGTGCTGGTGCCCGCGTACAACGAACGCGAGTGCATAGCCAACACGGTCCGCTCCCTGATGGAGAGCGACCATCCCATCGAGGTCATCGTCATCGACGACGGCTCGACGGACGGCACGGCGGACATCGTCGAGGCGATGTGGCTGCCCAACGTCCATGTCGTACGACAGGTCAACGGCGGCAAGCCCGCCGCCCTCAACAACGGCATCGCGCACGCCAGTCACGACCTCGTCGTGATGATGGACGGCGACACCGTCTTCGAACCGTCCACCGTGCGTGAGCTGGTCCAGCCGTTCGGCGACCCGAACGTCGGGGCCGTCGCGGGCAACGCCAAGGTCGGCAACCGCGACACCCTCATCGGCGCCTGGCAGCACATCGAGTACGTGATGGGCTTCAACCTGGACCGCCGCATGTACGACGTGCTGCGCTGCATGCCCACCATCCCCGGCGCGGTCGGCGCCTTCCGCCGCACCGCCCTGGAGCGGGTCGGCGGAATGAGCGAGGACACCCTCGCCGAGGACACCGACATCACCATGGCCATGCACCGCGACGGCTGGCGGATCGTGTACGCGGAGCGGGCCCGCGCCTGGACCGAGGCACCGGAGTCCGTACAGCAGCTGTGGTCCCAGCGCTACCGCTGGAGTTACGGCACGATGCAGGCGATCTGGAAGCACCGCCGCGCGGTGATCGAACGCGGCCCCTCGGGGCGCTTCGGCCGGGTCGGACTGCCGCTGGTCTCGCTGTTCATGGTGCTGTTCCCGCTGCTGGCGCCGCTCATCGACGTGTTCCTGCTGTACGGCCTGGTCTTCGGCCCGACGCGGAACACGGTCATCGCGTGGCTGGGTGTGCTGGCCGTACAGGCGGTCTGCGCCGCGTACGCCTTCCGGCTCGACGGCGAACGCATGATCCATCTGATCTCGCTCCCACTCCAGCAGGTTCTCTACCGACAACTCATGTACGTCGTACTGCTCCAGTCCTGGATCACGGCCCTCACCGGCGGCCGGCTGCGCTGGCAGAAGCTGCGCCGCACGGGCGCGGTGGAGGCGCCGGGGGCCACGACGGCCCGGCGCGGCGACGAGATCCGGAGGCCGGTGGCATGAGCGGTCTCCCTCTCGACACCGCGGGCGTCCCGCGAGCCAGGCACAAGGCGCCGGCGCCCGCCGCGGGTGCCGTACGCCCGCCCGGCCGCGACCGCTATCTCGACCTCCTGCGCACGATCGCGCTGGGGCGGGTGGTGATCTACCACATCTTCGGCTGGGCCTGGCTGACGATCCTCTTCCCGTCCATGGGTGTGATGTTCGCGCTGGCGGGCTCGCTGATGGCGCGGTCGCTCAACCGGCCGTCGCTGGGCGTCATCCGGGGCCGCATGCGGCGGCTGCTGCCGCCGATGTGGGCGTTCGCGGTGGTCGTCGTCCCGGTGATGTTCGCGATGGGCTGGAAGCCGGTCAGGGAGGAGGGCCTGTGGTGGTTCCTCAAGCTGGCCAACTATCTGTTCCCGGTCGGGGCGCCGCCGTATCCGTGGGAGAGCGGTTCGCAGGGCGGCTGGCTCGACCCGTCGTGGGCGGACCAGGCGGCCGGGCCGCTCTGGTACATCCGCGCGTACCTCTGGTTCGTGCTGGCCTCCCCGCTGCTGCTGTGGGCCTTCCGGCGGGTGCCGTGGGCGACGCTGCTGGCGCCGCTCGCGCTGACGGCGGTCGTCGGCACCGGTCTGGTGGAGATCCCCGGTGCGACGGGCGAGGCGGTCAAGGACTTCGCGGTCTACGGCGGGTGCTGGATCCTCGGCTTCGCCCACAACGACGGTCTGTTCAAGAAGGTGCCGCGCTACATCACGGTGTCGCTGGCCACGTTCACGATGGCCTTCGGGCTGTGGTGGGCATCCGGGCATCTCACGGAGGAGGGCTGGAATCTGGACGAGATCCCGCTGGCCCAGGCGACCTGGTCGCTCGGCTTCTGCGCGATCCTGCTCCAGTACGCGCCGTCGTGGCGCGAACTCCCCGGGAAACTGGCGCAGTTCGACTCCACGATCACGCTGGCCAACAACCGCGCCGTGACGATCTACCTCTGGCACAACCTGCTGATCATGGCGACCTTCCCGATCATCGACCTGCTCTACGAGGTCCCCGTACTGTCCGACCACAGCGACCTGGTGGACCAGGCGTACGCAGCGCTGCCGCTGGTGCTGATCTGGCCGCTGATAGCGGTCGCGATCCTGGCCTTCGGATGGGTCGAGGACGTCGCGGCGAAGCGCCGGCCGAGGCTCTGGCCGAACGGGGCCGGTTCCACCACCGGTTCCACCACCAAGGAGTCCGACGGCTCCGAGGGGCCTACGCCGCCCAGGGGCTCAGCGCCGCCCGCGCACGCAGGCTCGCCAGACCGTCGCTGATCGCCTCACTCCAGGGAGCGCGTAGCTCCTTGTCACGAAGGATCCGCCAGACGGCGGAGGAATCGATCAGATGGCGGATCACCGCCCGCCCCGCTTCTCGGCGGCCCGCCGCCGCTCCCAGGACTCGTGGTCCCAGCCCTCGGCGAGTGAGGCGTAATCCTCCAGCGCCGCGATGCGGCGGTGGCGGGCGGTGTACTCGCGCAGCGCGGTGTTCACCGCCTCCTTCTTCGTCCTGATGCCGGACACGCGCATGGCGTCGGCCAGGGCCTCGTCATCGAGGTCGATCGTCGTCAGGCTCACCGGGACTCCTTTTGTTTATGAACAACAGCCACCATCAACAGACTGGCCAACGGCTCACAGCCGCGCCCACGCTCCGGTGAGAGCAAGGTTGCGCGCCGGTCATCTCGGAGTACCCCGGCGAAACGCGGTGTCCCTACCGTCGGGAGTCACCGAACCGCACCGTCTGTGGAGGCGCGATGACTGGCCCGACGATCACCGATGCGGCACGTGGCGCCGGAAGGGGGCGATGGATCGAGCACTGGGATCCCGAGGACCCCGGCTTCTGGGAGCGGACCGGGCGCCGGACCGCGCGGCGGAATCTGCTCTTCTCCGTGCTCTCCGAGCACATCGGGTTCTCCATCTGGACCCTCTGGTCGGTGATGGTCCTGTTCATGGGGCCCGAGTACGGCGTCGACCCGGCCGGGAAGTTCTTCCTCATCGGCACGGCCACCTTCGTCGGCGCCCTCGTACGGATCCCGTACACCTTCGCCGTCGCCCGCTTCGGCGGACGCAACTGGACCGTCGTCAGCGCCCTGTTGCTGCTCCTGCCGACCGGCGCCGCCTACGTGGTGATGGAGCCGGGGACCTCGTACACCACGTTCCTGGCCGTCGCCGCGCTCACCGGGCTCGGCGGCGGGAACTTCGCGTCGTCCATGACCAACATCAACTCCTTCTTCCCGCTGCGCGAGAAGGGCTGGGCGCTCGGCCTCAACGCGGGCGGCGGCAACGTCGGCGTGCCCGTCGTGCAGCTCGTCGGGCTCCTGGTGATCGGGACCGCCGGCGCCGCGTACCCCCGGATCGTGCTCGCGGTGTACCTCCCGCTGATCGTCGCCGCCGCCGTCTGCGCCGCGCTGTTCATGGACAACCTGGCGCCGGTGCGCAACGACACCGGCGCGGCGAAGGAAGCCGTACGCGACCGGCACACCTGGATCATGGCCGTGCTCTACATCGGGACGTTCGGCTCCTTCATCGGATACAGCTTCGCCTTCGGGCTGGTGCTCCAGACACAGTTCGGGCGTACGCCCCTGGAGGCCGCCTCGCTGACCTTCGCGGGGCCGCTGCTCGGCTCGCTGGTACGGCCGCTCGGCGGCAGGCTCGCCGACCGGCACGGCGGCGCCCGCATCACCCTGTGGAACTTCGCCGGGATGGCGGCGGCGACCGGCGTGGTGATCTTCGCCTCGGTCACCGGGTCGCTGCCCGTCTTCCTCGTCGGCTTCACCGCGCTGTTCCTGCTCAGCGGACTCGGCAACGGCTCCACGTACAAGATGATCCCCGGCATCTTCCAGACGAAGGCGCTGGCCAGGGGCATGACGGGGGAGGCGGCGGCGCGGTACGGGCGCCGGCTCTCCGGCGCGTCCATGGGGCTGATCGGGGCCGTCGGGGCGCTCGGCGGGCTCGGGGTCAACCTCGCCTTCCGGCAGTCCTTCCAGGGGGCGGCGGGGACGGGCACCGCCGCGTTCGTCGCCTTCCTCGGCTTCTACGCCGTGTGCTCGGCGCTCACCTGGGCGGTATACCTTCGGAAGCAGGCGGCCGGACCGGCGACGGAGGCGGACACGGGAGCCGGGGCCGACGTACGGCGCAGGCTCGACTACGCCGAGGTGTGAGGCGGTACGTCGAGGTGCGAGCCGGGATCTGCGGTGCGCCCGGCTCCGCCTCGGAGCCGTACGGACGAAGAGAGCGGGACGGAAGACGATGTCCGATCAGCAGCAGCACGGCCCCCTCGCCGGATTCACGGTCGGGGTGACCGCCGCCCGGCGCGCCGACGAGCTGGGGGCGTTGCTCACCCGGCGCGGCGCCGCCGTCGTGCACGCCCCCGCCCTGCGCATCGTGCCGGTCTCCGACGACACCGAACTCCTCGCCGCCACCAAGGAGTTGATCGGCAACCCGCCCCATGTGGTGATCGCGACGACGGCGATCGGCTTCCGCGGCTGGGTGGAGGCGGCCGACGGCTGGGGCCACGGCCAGAACCTGCTCGACTGTCTGCGCGGCACCGAACTGCTGGCGCGCGGGCCGAAGGTGAAGGGCGCGATCCGCGCCGCCGGGCTGACCGAGGAGTGGTCGCCGGAGTCCGAGTCCATGGCCGAGGTGCTGGACCGGCTGCTGACCGAGGGTGTCGAGGGGCGCCGGGTCGCGCTCCAGCTGCACGGCGAGCCGCTGCCCGGTTTCGTGGAGGCGCTGCGGGCCGGGGGCGCCGATGTCGTCGTCGTACCCGTCTACCGCTGGATGCCGCCGGAGGACATCGCGCCCGTCGACCGGCTCATCGAGGCGACCGTGGCGCGCACCCTGGACGCCGTCACCTTCACCAGCGCGCCCGCCGCCGCCTCGCTGCTCTCCCGGGCCCGGGAGCGCGGTCTGCTGGACAGCCTGGTCGAGGCCCTTCACCACGACGTGCTCGCCGTCTGCGTCGGGCCCGTCACCGCCCTGCCGCTCCAGGAGCACGGCATCGACACCGTCCAGCCCGAACGCTTCCGCCTGGGCCCGCTCGTTCAGGTTCTCTGCCTCGAACTGCCCGGCCGTACACGGACGTTGACGGTCGCGGGCCGGCGCTTCGAGATCCGTGGCCACGCGGTGCTGCTGGAGGGCGAGTTGAGACCCGTACCGCCCGCCGGGATGGCCCTGGTGAACGCGCTCGCCAAGCGGCCCGGCTGGGTGGTCTCGCGGGCCGATCTGCTGCGGGCCCTGCCGGGCGCGGGGAGCGACGAGCACGCCGTCGAGACGGCCATGACCCGGCTCCGTGCGGCACTGGGGGCCTCGGAACTGATCCAGACCGTCGTCAAGCGCGGCTACCGGCTGGCGCTGGACCCGGCGGCCGGTTCGAAGTACGGGGGCGCGTGAACGTACGGGGCGGGTGAACGCGTGCGGCGGGTGAACGTACGGGGACGGGCGGGCGTACGGCGTGTGTGCCCCCGGGCGGACGTGTGACCAGCGCCGGGTGACCGTCCGTCGATCGGGGTCACCGCTGCGGTACCGAACCGGAACCAAGCCGTCTAGTTTAATCGGATGGTCAACGACTCCCTTCCGTTCCGGCCCGCGCGAGCGGCAGACGCCGGCCCTCTCGCCGAGGCGCTCCTGCGTAACAGGGACCACATGGGTCCCTGCTCGCCGCACCGCACCGCCGACTACTACACCCCGGAGGCGCAGACCCACCTGCTCGCCGACCCCTCCGCCCTGCGCTGGCACTTCGTCGACGGGCGTGACGTCGTGGGCCAGGCCACCCTCTCCACGCTCGTCCTCGGGCCGTTCCGCAGCGCCGGTCTCGGCTACTGGATCGACGCCGCGTACACCGGGCGCGGGCTGGCCACCCGCGCCGTCGAGGAGATCTGCCGGGCGGCTCTGGAGGATCTGGGGCTGCACCGGATCGAGGCGAGCACGGTGCCGTCCAACACCGCATCGGAACGGGTCCTGCGCAAATGCGGCTTCGAGCTGATCGGGACGGCGCCGAACTATCTGCACATCGACGGCGCGTGGCGCGACCACCACCTCTTCCAGCGGATCCTGCACGACGGGCCGCCGAACACGGCACCGTGAAGCCGGACACCGCACCGTAAAAGCGTAAGAGGGCATTCCGGGGGCCCGGGTTCCCCGCCGGCAGGAGAATTCACCGGCCGCGGTTCAAGTGAGGGGTCGCCGGAGGGGTTCCGGACGCGTTCCGGGGCATGCACTCTGGGGAGAATGCGGCAGGACGTGACCGAGGCGGTGGCAGGCACATGACTACGGGCGTGGGCTCGTACGAGTGGCGATTCGACTCCGGGCGCGTCTGCCTGGATCTGGTGGCCACCGGGGAACCGGCCCCCAAGGGGTTCGACGACGAGCCGCGGGGTGACGACGCCGGACTCCTCGGCCGGTGGCTCACCGGCTCCGGCCTGGTACCCCTGGGTACCCCTCTCGGCGGCGTCGACACCGGCTGGGTCCAGCGCTTCGCCGAACTGCGCGACTGCGTCGGCCAGTTGGTGCGCGCCGAGATCGACGGACGGTACGCGGCAACCGCGCTGGAGCGCGTCAACGCCATCGCCGCCGGCGCCCCGCCGGGCATCAGGGCCGTACGCGAGCCGGGCGGCGGCCTCGTCCGGACGCTGAGCGACGAGCCGGAGTGCGGCGCGCTGCTCGCGGTCGTGGCCAGGGACACCGTGGACCTGCTGACCGACCCGGTCGCGCGGGCGCGGCTGCGGCAGTGCGAGGGCGACAGCTGCCGGCGTGTGTATTTGGACACTTCGCGCGGGCGGCGCCGGCGCTGGTGCTCCAGCGAGGTGTGCGGCAACAGGGAGCGGGTCGCCAGGCACCGGCGCCGGGCCGCGGTCGCCCGCGCCTGACCCCGGGGCCGCCCTGACCTGAGGCGGGGCCCGCGCGGGGACGTTCCCGGCACCCCGGCGCCCTCCCGTAAAAGATCTTGAAAGAATTCGCCGCACCGTTGAGTGCATCTCCCAACCGGTTCGTAAGTCACCAGTGATGGGAACAAGCAGCCATCTCAAGGTCTCGACCCGGGAGGTTCAGGTGCGCAAGGATGCGGCCGTGGCCGATGACCGACCTCACCGGGCCAGGCACCGGAGCGAGGCACAGCGCACCAACATCTCCGTCCCGGACGAGGAGTTGATGCGAGCCCTCTACCGGGAACACGCCGGACCTCTGCTCGCCTATGTCCTGCGGCTCGTCGCGGGTGACCGCCAACGGGCCGAGGACGTCGTGCAGGAGACGCTCATCCGTGCCTGGAAGAACGCCGGTCAGCTCAATCGGGCGACCGGCTCTGTCCGACCCTGGCTGGTGACGGTCGCCCGACGCATCGTCATCGACGCTCACCGCAGCCGGCAGGCCCGGCCGCAGGAGGTCGATCCGTCGCCGCTGGAGGTCATGCCCGCGGAGGACGAGATCGACAAGGCGTTGTGGCTGATGACGCTCTCGGATGCCCTCGATGATTTGACCCCCGCCCACCGGGAAGTCCTGGTGGAGACGTACTTCAAGGGACGCACGGTCAACGAGGCCGCCGAGACGCTCGGGATACCCAGTGGCACCGTGCGGTCGCGTGTGTTCTACGCACTGCGTTCCATGAAGCTCGCTCTGGAGGAGAGGGGGGTCTCGGCATGACGACGTACGAGCAGTCCGGGCAGGGCGACGGCACGACCGCGCACGACGCGGCGGCGGCGTACGTGCTCGGCATTCTGGACGAAGCCGACGCCACCGCCTTCGAGGCGCACCTCGCCGGCTGTCACATCTGCGCGCTCCATCTGGAGGAGTTCGCGGGGATGGAGCCGATGCTGGCCATGCTGGCGGACAACCCGGACCCGTTCGGGCAGGCGTCGCCGTTCGGCCGGTCCGACCCCTTCGCACAGCCGTCAGCGGCCCCCGCGCCCCCGACGGCTTCCCCGTTCGGGCGCGCCGCCGCGCCGAAGCCGCCGCCGTCGCCCGCCGTCGCCGTGCAGCCCAGCCCGCGGCTCCTCGACCGGCTCGTCGACGAGGTCGCGGTCAAGCGCGCCAAGCGCCGGCGCCGCTCGATGTATCTGGTCGCCGCGGCCGCCGTGCTGGTCATCGGCGGACCCGCCGTCGCGGTCGTCGCCACCTCCGGTGACGGTGGCACGAGCAACCAGGCCGCGGACCCGCACCCCACCAGTCCCGCCGAGGACGCCTTCATGCAGCACATGCCGGAGAAGGTCGAGGCGACGGACCCGGTCACCAAGGTCAGCGCGACCGTCGGCATGGAGCGCAAGGGCTGGGGGACCCACGCGGCCCTGGAGCTGAAGAACGTCAAGGGCCCGCTCAAGTGCAGCCTCGTCGCCGTGTCCAAGACCGGCGAGGAGGAGGTCGTCACCTCGTGGGCCGTGCCGAAGTGGGGTTACGGCCTCCCGGACAGCACGCACGAGGTCGCGAAGAACCCGCTGTACGTGCACGGCGGCGCGGCCATGGACCGCAAGGACATCGACCACTTCGAGGTCCGGACATTCGACGGCAAACGTCTGGTGGAGGTCGAGGCCTGACATACCCGCCCCCTTCGCGTACGGTTGACGGCTGCCCAGTGCACGTCAGAAGGGGGCCTCGGTGGCCGCGCAGGATGCCGCTGTTGAATCCGCTGGATCGGTTGTCGATCCCGTACGGGACAAGGGAAACGACGCCATAAGCGACCCCGTACACGGGACGGGGAAGGACCCCGCGCGCGCCGCGGGGGCCGACTCCGTCCGTGACCGCGAGATCGGTATCGAGCAAGAACATCTCGACCAGGTCTACCGCCGCCTCGAAGAGAAGATCGACGAGGCGGAGTTCCTGATGAACGACGCCGCCAAACGCGGCCAGGTCGGCACACCCGGCGCGCTCGCCGAACGCGACGCGCAGGTGTTCCGGGCCGGGATCCATCTCAACCGCCTCAACAACGAGTTCGAGGACTTCCTCTTCGGGCGGGTCGACCTGCTGCCCGGCAAGGACGGCAAGAAGGGTCCCGACGGCGCGTACACCTCCGTCGAGCCCGCCGACGACGCCGTACGCGACGACGACACCGCCGACATCGCCGAGACGCTGCACATCGGCCGGATCGGAGTCCTCGACTCCGACTACTCGCCGCTGGTCATCGACTGGCGCGCGCCGGCCGCCGCGCCGTTCTACCGCTCGACACCCGTCGACCCCGGCCGGGTCGTACGGCGCCGGGTCATCCGCTCCAAGGGCCGCAAGGTCCTCGGCGTCGAGGACGACCTGATGCGCCCGGAGCTGACCGCCACGCTGAACGGCGAGACGCTCCCCGTCATCGGCGACGGCGCGCTGATGGCGGCCCTCGGCCAGGCCCGCAGCCACACCATGCGCGACATCGTGTCCTCCATCCAGGCCGAGCAGGACCAGGTGATCCGGGCGCCCGCCGCGTCCGTCACCGAGGTGTCCGGCGGCCCCGGCACCGGCAAGACCGCCGTCGCGCTGCACCGCGCCGCCTATCTCCTGTACCAGGACAGACGGCGGTACGCGGGCGGCATCCTCGTCGTCTCGCCGACGCCGCTGCTCGTCGCGTACACCGAAGGCGTGCTGCCGTCGCTGGGCGAGGAGGGGCAGGTCGCCATCCGCGCGGTCGGGTCCCTCGTGGACGGCGCGGAGGCCCTCGCGTACGACGAGCCCGCCGTGTCCCGCGTCAAGGGCTCGGCACGCATGCTGAAAGTGCTGCGCAAGGCGGCGCGCGGGGCCCTGGAAGGGGACCGGGCGCCCGCCGGAGGCCGCGGCGGGCGCGGCGGCCGTACACCGGCCGGACAGCCCGCCACCGGTCAGCTCGCCTTCGGCGACGACGACCGGGGCACGGCGCGGGGCGACAGCGGCAACGCCGCCACCGGCGCCGCGCGCGGCGGTACGTCCCCGGCACCGGGGCGCGCCGCCACACCCACCCGGCTGCGGGTGGTCGCGCTCGGCCGCCGGCTGGAGCTCGAATCCGACGAGCTGCACCGCATCAGACAGTCCGTCCTCGGCGGCACCGCGCCCGTCAACCTGCTGCGTCCGCGCGCCCGCAAGATGCTGCTCGACGGGCTGTGGGCGAAGTCCGGCGCCGCGTCACGGGCCGGGGACCACGTGGCCAAGGGCGACGCCGAACTGGCCGCCGAGCTGCGCGCCGGCTTCGACGACGACGTGACGACCGAGGACAGCTTCATCGAGTTCCTGGACGCCTGGTGGCCCGAACTCACCGCGCGCGGCGTGCTCGCCGCGATGGCCGACGAGCGGCGCCTGGGCCGCTGGGCGCGCCGCATCCTCAACCCGAACGAGATCAGGAGGGTGGCCCGCTCGCTGCGGCGCGCCGGCCCCGACGGCACGGGCCCGCTGTCCGTGCACGACGTGGCGATCCTCGACGAGCTGGAGCAGCTGCTCGGCTCACCGCCCAGACGGCGGGGGCGCCGCGAGCTGGACCCGCTGGACCAGCTGACCGGGCTCGAAGAACTGATGCCGCAGCGCGAGGAGACGCAGCGCGAGCGCGCCGAGCGGCTGGCGGCCGAACGCACGGAGTACGCCCACGTCATCGTGGACGAGGCGCAGGACCTCACCCCGATGCAGTGGCGCATGGTCGGCCGCCGCGGCAGGCACGCCACCTGGACGGTGGTCGGCGACGCCGCCCAGTCGTCCTGGTCGGACCCGGACGAGGCGGCGGAGGCCCGCGACGAGGCCCTGGGCAACCGCCCTCGCCGCCACTTCACCCTCACCGTCAACTACCGCAACCCGGCCGAGATCGCGGCCCTCGCCGCCAAGGTCCTCGCGCTCGCGATGCCGGGCATGGAGTCCCCGGCCGCCGTCCGCTCCACGGGCGTCGAGCCGCGCTTCAGCGCCGCACGGGACGGCGACCTGGCCGGAGCCGTACGGGAGGAGGCGGCACGCCTGCTGGACCGCGTCGACGGCACCATCGGCGTGGTCGTCGCGATGGGCCGCCGCGAACAGGCCGCGCGCTGGCTGGCGGGGCTCGGCGACCGGGTGGTGGCGCTCGGCAGCCTGGAGGCGAAGGGGCTGGAGTACGACGCCACGGTGGTCGTCTCGCCGGCGGAGATCGCCGACGAGTCCCCGGCCGGACTGCGGGTGCTGTACGTGGCTCTCACCCGCGCGACGCAGCAGCTGACGGTCGTTTCGGCGGACCGTGACGACCCCGACGAGTGGGGAGTTCCGGACCTCCTCAGGGACTGAGCGTCAAGTCGGCTCGCGCACGGGAATCACTTTCCGGGAGGGTTTGTTAGCCTGGTGTCGGCACCGGCTCGATCCAAGCCCCCGGGCCCAACCTTCGTCGCTTCGAGCGACCACTTGCCGCGAGGCGAGCATGGCGGGTCGGTGCCACCTTTTCCTTCATAGTGTTCACGGACATTCACCGGAATACGTCTTCACACCAGCGGGTTCGCGTCACACACTGACGCGGACCCGCTGCTGTTCGTCCGGCCCTCCACCCCCGTTACCGCCTACCAGCAGGTAGGTGCGAACATCGGACGGTCCCGCCGGGCGCCAGGCGCGAGGTGGTGCGGCAAGTGAAGCCAGTGAGAGCAGAGGAACACGGTCATGGCAACGGCGCCAAGCGTCTCGTATTCGATGACGGTCAGGCTGGAAGTGCCCGCGAGCGGCACCGCGGTCTCCCAGCTGACCACGGCCGTGGAATCCTCCGGCGGCTCGGTGACCGGTCTGGACGTCACCGCGTCCGGCCACGAGAAGCTGCGGATCGACGTCACGATCGCCGCCAGCTCCACCAGCCACGCGGACGAGATCGTCGAGGAACTGCGGGGCATCGAGGGCGTCACCCTCGGCAAGGTCTCCGACCGTACGTTCCTGATGCACCTCGGCGGCAAGATCGAGATGCAGTCCAAGCACCCCATCCGCAACCGTGACGATCTCTCCATGATCTACACGCCGGGTGTGGCACGCGTCTGCATGGCGATCGCCGAGAACCCCGAGGACGCCCGCAGACTCACCATCAAGCGCAACTCCGTCGCGGTCGTCACCGACGGCTCCGCGGTGCTGGGCCTCGGCAACATCGGCCCGATGGCCGCGCTGCCCGTCATGGAGGGCAAGGCGGCCCTCTTCAAGCGCTTCGCGGGCATCGACGCCTGGCCGCTCTGCCTGGACACCCAGGACACCGACGAGATCGTCGCCATCGTCAAGGCGATCGCGCCGGGCTTCGCCGGGATCAACCTGGAGGACATCTCCGCCCCCCGCTGCTTCGAGATCGAGGCGCGGCTGCGCGAGGCCCTGGACATCCCGGTCTTCCACGACGACCAGCACGGCACGGCCATCGTGGTGCTCGCCGCGCTGACCAACGCCCTGCGGGTCGTCGGCAAGGCGATCGGTGACGTACGGGTCGTCATGTCGGGCGCGGGTGCGGCCGGTACAGCGATTCTGAAACTTCTTATCGCGGCCGGTGTCAAGCACACCGTCGTCGCCGACATCCACGGTGTGGTGCACGCGGGCCGCGCCGACCTGGTGTCCGCGGCGGCCGAATCGCCCCTGCGCTGGATCGCCGACAACACCAACCCGGAGGGCGTCACCGGCACCCTCAAGGAGGCCGTCGTCGACGCCGACGTGTTCATCGGCGTGTCGGCCCCGAACGTGCTGGACGGCTCGGATGTCGCGGCCATGGCCGACGGCGCGATCGTCTTCGCGCTGGCCAACCCCGACCCCGAGGTCGACCCGACAATCGCCCGCGAGACAGCGGCAGTTGTGGCCACGGGACGCTCCGACTTCCCCAACCAGATCAACAACGTCCTGGTCTTCCCGGGCGTCTTCCGAGGTCTCCTCGACGCGCAGTCGCGCGCCGTCAACACGGACATGATGCTGGCCGCCGCCGCGGCCCTCGCGGACGTCGTCACCGGGGACGAACTCAACCCGAACTACATCGTCCCCTCGGTCTTCAACGACAAGGTCGCCGGAGCCGTCGCGGGGGCCGTACGCACCGCCGCCAAGGCCGCCGACGGCGCTGTGACAGGCGCCACGTCCGTCTGACGCCCGGCGCGTCGCGATTCGCGGCACCGTGAACCCACCTCTAGGGTGGCGGACCATGAGCCCGCTGCTCCAAGGGGGTTTCAGGGCCCGGATTGGCTTTCCCGCCGCTGGTGGGGGCAGGATGCTTTCTCAAGGACTATGTCCAGGGGATACCCCACTGGGGCGCGAAGACCTGAAGGACAGACCCGGTCACAGGGACTGTCAGAGGGTCCTGGCAGCATCGGCTTCGATCTCACGCCTCACACGCAAGAAGAACACGGGAGTAACAACATGAACCGCAGTGAGCTGGTGGCCGCCCTGGCCGACCGCGCCGAGGTGACTCGCAAGGATGCCGACGCCGTGCTGGCCGCCCTCGCCGAGACCGTTGGCGAGATCGTCGCCAAGGGCGACGAGAAGGTCACCATCCCCGGCTTCCTGACCTTCGAGCGCACCCACCGTGCCGCTCGCACCGCTCGTAACCCGCAGACCGGCGACCCGATCCAGATCCCGGCCGGCTACAGCGTGAAGGTCTCCGCGGGCTCCAAGCTCAAGGAAGCCGCCAAGGGCAAGTAACCCTCAGGCCAAGCGGAAGGGCGGTCACCCCGGTCGGGGTGGCCGCCCTTCCTGCTTGGCCGCCGTGCCTGTCCGTCGGATACGGACGGAGCGTCAGACGAGGGAGCGGCCGGGCAGTTCGACCTTCGCGCCCAGCTCGACCAGCTTCTCCATGAAGTTCTCGTAGCCGCGGTTGATCAGGTCGATGCCGTGCACCCGCGAGGTGCCCTGCGCCGCCAGAGCCGCGATCAGGTACGAGAAACCGCCGCGCAGGTCGGGAATGACCAGATCGGCGCCCTGGAGCTTCGTGGGGCCCGACACGACCGCCGAGTGCAGGAAGTTGCGCTGGCCGAAGCGGCAGTCCGAGCCGCCCAGGCACTCCCGGTACAACTGGATGTGCGCGCCCATCTGGTTGAGCGCGGACGTGAAGCCGAGCCGCGACTCGTACACCGTCTCGTGGACGATGGACAGGCCCGCGGCCTGCGTCAGGGCCACCACCAGCGGTTGCTGCCAGTCGGTCTGGAAACCGGGGTGTACGTCGGTCTCCAGGGCGATCGCGTTGAGCGGGCCGCCCGGGTGCCAGAAGCGGATGCCCTCGTCGTCGATCTCGAACGCCCCGCCCACCCGGCGGAAGGTGTTCAGGAACGTCATCATGGACCGCTGCTGCGCGCCGCGTACGTAGATGTTGCCCTCGGTCGCCAGCGCGGCCGAAGCCCAGGAGGCGGCCTCCAGACGGTCCGGCAGGGCGCGGTGGTTGTAGCCGCCGAGCTTGTCGACACCGGTGATCCGGATCGTCCGGTCGGTGTCCATCGAGATGATCGCGCCCATCTTCTGGAGCACGCAGATCAGGTCCTCGATCTCCGGCTCCACCGCGGCGTTCGACAACTCGGTGACGCCCTCGGCCAGAACGGCCGTCAGCAGCACCTGCTCCGTCGAGCCGACCGAGGGGTACGGCAGCCGGATCTTCGTGCCGCGCAGGCGCTGCGGGGCCTCCAGGTACTGCCCGTCGGCGCGCTTCTCGATCGTCGCGCCGAACTGGCGCAGCACCTCGAAGTGGAAGTCGATGGGCCGGCCGCCGATGTCGCAGCCGCCGAGGCCCGGGATGAAGGCGTGGCCGAGACGGTGCAGCAGCGGGCCGCAGAAGAGGATCGGGATGCGCGACGAGCCCGCGTGGGCGTCGATGTCGGCGACGTTGGCGCTCTCGACGTGCGACGGGTCGAGGATCAGCTCGCCGGGTTCCTCACCGGGGCGCACGGTCACACCGTGCAGCTGGAGCAGCCCTCTGACGACCCGTACGTCACGGATGTCGGGCACGTTGCGCAGTCTGCTGGGCCCGCTGCCGAGCAGGGCGGCGACCATGGCCTTCGGCACCAGGTTCTTCGCGCCGCGGACGCGGATCTCGCCCTCCAGCGGGGTTCCGCCGTGGACAAGCATTACATCGTCTGTGCCGGTCATGAATCTCGCGTTCCGGGAGTCGTCGGACAGGGGGCCAAAGCAAAAGGGTAAGGGGCTTACGCCCCTCTCCCGTAAGGCATCGGGCACCTTGGAGCCGTAGGGAAGGTGACAGAACACTTTCTGTTCGCCACCCCTTGCGTTGAGTCACCCTTCTCTTTGTGTCCACTTCGTACCGCATCCCGGCGCGTCCTTGCGCTCCCCGTGCCGCCGTGCGCCTGAGCTGCGATCACGCACACTCTGCCGCGCGGGCCCCGCGGAAGGCGAATGTGCGAGATCATGTCTCGCATGACCGAGGTGTCCTCGCTCACAGGGCGGCTGCTCGTCGCGACTCCGGCCCTGGCGGATCCGAACTTCGACCGCGCGGTGGTGCTCCTGCTCGACCACGACGAGGAGGGGTCGCTCGGCGTGGTCCTCAACAGGCCCACCCCGGTGGACGTCGGGGACATCCTGGAGTCCTGGGGCGGTCTGGCCGGGGACCCCGGCGTCGTCTTCCAGGGCGGTCCCGTCTCCCTGGACTCGGCGCTCGGCCTCGCCGTCATCCCCGGTGACGAGGGGCCGCTCGGCTGGCGCCGGGTGCACGGCGCGATCGGCCTGGTCGATCTGGAGACGCCGCCCGAGCTGCTCGCGCGGGCGCTCGGCTCGCTGCGGATCTTCGCCGGGTACGCGGGCTGGGGCCCCGGCCAGCTGGAGAACGAACTGACCGAAGGCGCCTGGTACGTGGTCGAGTCGGAGCCCGGAGACGTGTCGTCGCCGCGCCCGGAGAGCCTGTGGCGCGCGGTGCTGCGCCGGCAGCGCAGCGAACTCGCCATGGTGGCCACCTATCCGGACGACCCCTCGCTCAACTGAGACGCCGCCGCCTCGCCGGCCCCGCTGCCTCGCCGCCGCCGCCCGCCTCGCTCGCCGCCGTACCGTGCCGGGGTCGCCTGCGCGGTGTGTCCGGCGCCGCGAAACCCCGCTCACCCGACACCGCGGTGTCTGATTTCCGCCGGTGTCACGATGATGCCGCGCGGTACGGCGGTGGCCCCCGGCATCCTCCTCCCGCCGCGTCGGCGCGGCGCGTGAGCGGCCGGCCGCGCGGTGCCGGGTCCCGGGGCCCTCGGGATGGCCCGAGCGTGGGTACCCTTGGCGGTTATGAGCACTCTTGAGCCCGAGCGCGGGGCAGGTACGGGCACCCTCGTGGAGCCGACACCGAAGGTGTCGCACGGCGACGGCGACCACGAGCGCTTCGCCCATTACGTCCAGAAGGACAAGATCATGGCGAGTGCCCTCGACGGCACTCCGGTGGTGGCACTGTGCGGGAAGGTCTGGGTACCGGGGCGTGACCCCAAGAAATACCCGGTCTGTCCGATGTGCAAGGAGATCTACGAGTCCATGGGCCCCGGCGGGGACAAGGACAAGGGCGGCAAGGACAAGAGCGGCAAGGGCAAGAGCTAGAACAGGTCCCAGGGCTGGGAAAAACGCCGGACGGGCCGCGACGGCTCCGGGGCGCGCGGGTGCGCGCACCGGAGCCGTTCGCGTGCGCCGGGCGTGAGCGGGTAGGCATGGGTCGCGCGGCTGATGAGGCGTACACGTGTGCCTGATCACCGATTGGTCGAGACCACTTGTCCGTTCGTCCGGGCCGGGCCTAGTGTCCAGCGGGACGCTCAACGACCCATTGACTCCGGCATATGCCAGCCGAATGAGGACTGAGGATTCACGTGATGGACCTGATCCCGGCGCCCGTCAGTGTCGAAGGCCCGCAGAGCGGCGGCTTCGTCCCCGACTCGGCCACCACGCTCTGGGCGGCGCCCGGAACCGAGGGCACCGAGCGCTGGCTTCGCGCCACCGTCGGGGCGGCCCTCGGGCTGCCGCTCGCCCCCGGCCCGGCCGGCGGCAGCAACGCGGTCTCGCTGCGCATCGACGAGTCCATGGCCCCCGAGGCGTACCGGCTGGACATCACCGCGGAGTGGGGCGCCGAGATCCACGGCGGCAGCGCGGCCGGCGTCTTCTGGGGCGCCCAGACGCTCCGTCAGCTCCTCGGCCCCAAGGCCTTCCGCCGCGTGCCCGTCTCCCCCGGCGTACGGCAGGAGATCCCCCGTCAGGTCATCGAGGACCACCCCCGCTTCGGCTGGCGTGGCGTCATGCTCGACGTGTCACGGCACTTCATGCCCAAGGACGGCGTGCTGCGCTTCCTGGACCTGATGGCCGCGCACAAGCTGAACGTCTTCCACTTCCACCTCACCGACGACCAGGGCTGGCGCGTCCAGATCAAGCGCCACCCGAAGCTGACCGAGGTCGGCGCGTGGCGGTCCCGGACCAAGTACGGCCACCGGTTCTCGGACCTCTGGGACGAGAAGCCGCACGGTGGCTACTACACCCAGGACGACATCCGCGAGATCGTCGCGTACGCCGCCGAGCGGCACATCTCCGTCGTCCCCGAGATCGACATCCCGGGCCACTCGCAGGCCGCCATCGCCGCGTACCCGGAGCTGGGCAACACCGACGTCGTCGACACCTCGGCGCTGGAGGTCTGGGACACCTGGGGCGTCAACCCGAACGTGCTCGCGCCCACCGACAACACCCTGCGTTTCTTCGAGGGTGTCTTCGAGGAGCTGCTCGACCTCTTCCCGGCCGCCACCTCGCCGTTCATCCACATCGGCGGCGACGAGTGCCCCAAGGACCAGTGGAAGCGCTCGCCCGCCGCCCAGCGGCGGATCGGTGAACTCGGCCTGGCCGACGAGGACGAGCTCCAGTCCTGGTTCATCCGGCACTTCGACGGCTGGCTCTCCGCGCGCGGCCGGCGGCTCATCGGCTGGGACGAGATCCTGGAGGGCGGGCTCGCGCCCGGCGCCGCCGTCTCCTCCTGGCGCGGCTACGCCGGCGGGATCGCCGCCGCCAAGGCCGGCCACGACGTCGTCATGTGCCCCGAGCAGCAGGTGTATCTGGACCACCGTCAAGCGGCGGGCGCCGACGAGCCGATGCCGATCGGATACGTCCGCACGCTGGAGGACGTCTACCGCTTCGAGCCCGTACCGCCGGAGCTGACCGGCGCCGACGCCGCCCATGTCCTGGGCACCCAGGCCAATGTGTGGACCGAGGTCATGCAGGACCGGTCCCGCGTCGACTACCAGGTCTTCCCGCGCCTCTCCGCCTTCGCCGAGGTCGCCTGGTCCACGCTGCCCGATTCCCCGGACCGCGACTTCGCGGATTTCGAACGCCGAATGACCGCGCACTACAAGCGCCTTGACGCCCTGGGGGTCGAATACCGGCCGCCCGGTGGTCCGTTGCCCTGGCAGAAGCGCCCGGGACCGAACGGGGACTCGGCCGTTCTCGGACGTCCGATCGAGGGAGCACCCCCGAACGTGTGACCCCCGACCGGGGCTGTCCGCACGAATAAGCCGTACAAGGGGTGCCTAATGATGGCATTTTTGTATGTGTCGGTGAAGAGGCGTGAAAGCGGACCTTCCCCTCGTTCAGGGGCGGATGTGTGCTTCATGGACCCTCGGACCGGTAGGCCCGGAAGATGTGCCAGAGTTGCCTCGTCCGGCCTGTGAGCACGTACGGTACGGCCAACACAGGCGGACAGCCGGGACACCGGGAAGGGGCAGCTGGGTTGACCACGCACGCACCGCAGACGGCGCAGTCCGTGACGCTGCCGGCCTCGCTCGACGAGGCCGTGGCGGCGCTGAGCGCCATGCCCGCCGCCGTGCCCGTCGCGGGTGGAACCGATCTGATGGCCGCCGTCAACAAGGGCCTGCTCAGGCCGGCCGGACTGGTCGGCCTCGGCCGCATCAGCGAACTGCGCGGCTGGCACTACCAGGACGGACACGCCCTGCTGGGCGCCGGACTCACCCACGCGCGCATGGGACGGCCCGACTTCGCCGCCCTCATCCCCGCGCTGGCCGCGTCCTCACGCGCCGCCGGACCGCCCCAGATCCGTAACGCGGGCACGCTCGGCGGCAACATCGCCAGCGCGGCCCCCACCGGCGACTCACTGCCCGTCCTGGCGGCCCTGGAGGCGGACCTCGTCGTCGCGGGCCCCGGCGGCGCGCGCCGTGAGATCCCCGTCTCGCATCTGCTGGCGGGCCGCGAGATGCTCGCGCCCGCCGAACTCATCGGCTTCGTACGGGTTCCACTGCTGCACGCCCCGCAGGTCTACCTCAAGGCGACCGGACGCACCGGCCCCGGCCGGGCCACCGCGTCCGTGGCCGTCGTGCTCGACCCGGCGCGCCGGGGCGTGCGCTGCGCGGTCGGCGCCATCGCGCCGATGCCGCTGCGCCCGCTGGAGGCCGAGCGCTGGATCGCCTCGCTGATCGACTGGGACGCCGACCGAGGGCTGGCGCCCGAGGCGCTGGCGGCCTTCGGGGAGTACGTCGCCGCGGCCTGTATCCCCGACCCGGTTCCGGCGGCGGACGGGAGCGAGCCGCCCGCCCTGCCGCCCGCCGTACTGCACCTGAGGCGTACCGTCGCCACGCTGGCTCGACGAGCACTGGGGAGGGCGCTGCCGTGACCACCGACGAGAACGAGAACTCCGGGAATCCGGAGGGGCGTCGACCGGACCATCCGCGGGACCGCTCGCAGGGGCACCCGCAAGGGCGTGGTGCCTGGCAGCCGATCCCGCAGGGCGGCGAGTACGACGCCGAGGCGACCGCGTTTGTCCAACTGCCGCCCGAGGACACGGCGGACGCCCCGCTCGCGGCACGTGGACACGGGTACGTACCGCCGACGATCGACCAGCGGCAGCCGGACGGCGGCGTGGGTCCGGCGGGCGGCGGGCAGTGGGCGCCGCACGCGCCGCAGGCGCAGCCCGATCCGTACGGCTACGCCCCGCAGGGCGCCGCCGGCCCCGACGTGCCGCACGATCCGCGGGCGACCGGTCAGTGGTCCTTCGCCGCTGACGTCCCCGACGCCGCCGGTGTCGCCGACGCTCGTACGGAGGCGGGCCCCCCGGCCCCCCCGCAGTCCACCGGTCAGTGGGTGATCCCGGTCATCGGGGACGAGCTTCCCGACGAATCGGGCGAGTTCACGACCTCCATGCCCACCACCTCGCAGTGGTCGGGCGGTGCGCCGCCCGCCACACTTCCGGGTGGTGCGCGCGCCCCGTGGGCGCCGGAACCGGAAACGGAACCGGCACACGAGTCCGTGGCGGAGCCCGTACCGGAGCCGGCGCCGGAGCCGACCTCGCAGGTCGCGCCCGAGGCGGACGCCGAGCCCGTGACGGAAGCGGAGACGCAAGAGCCGCCCGCGCCGGAACCGGAACCGGAACCCGCGGCCGAACCGGAGCCGGAACCGGAGCCCGAACCCGCCCCGCTCACCACCAGCAACGACAGTGCCGAACACCCCGGCAGCTCCTACGTCCTGCGCGTCAACGGCGGCGACCGCCCCGTCACCGACGCCTGGATCGGCGAGTCCCTGCTCTACGTGCTCCGCGAGCGCCTCGGCCTCGCCGGCGCCAAGGACGGCTGCTCGCAGGGCGAGTGCGGAGCCTGCAACGTCCAGGTCGACGGCCGTCTCGTCGCCTCCTGCCTCGTCCCGGCGGCCACGGCGGCCGGTTCCGAGGTCCGTACGGTCGAGGGCCTGGCCGCCGACGGCGAACCGTCCGACGTCCAGCGCGCCCTGGCCAACTGCGGCGCCGTGCAGTGCGGGTTCTGCATCCCCGGCATGGCCATGACCGTCCACGACCTCCTCGAAGGCAACCACGACCCCAGCGAGCTGGAGACCCGCCAGGCGCTGTGCGGCAACCTCTGCCGCTGCTCCGGATACCGGGGCGTGCTCGACGCCGTCGGCGAGGTCGTCGCCGAGCGCGCGGCGAGCGCCGAGGCCGCCGACGAGGCCCGCATCCCGCACCAGGCACCACCGGGCGCCGGCGGCGCCCACCCCGCACCTCTCGACCCGCACGACGGAGGCATGGCGTGAGCAACGACGCGGCCACCGAGACCCAGGCACTCGACGGCCCCCGGCAGGAGCCGCCCGCGCTGGGTCTCGGCGCATCCCTCCCACCGGCCGACGCCCGCGCCAAGACCGAGGGCACCTTCCCGTACGCCGCCGACCTCTGGGCCGAAGGACTGCTGTGGGCGGCGCTCCTGCGCTCACCGCACCCGCACGCCCGCATCCTGTCGATCGACACGGCCGCCGCCGCCGAAATGCCCGGCGTACGGGCCGTGGTGACCCACCTCGACGTCCCGGGCGACCCCTCCTACGGACGGCTCGTCGCCGACCGCCCCGTCTTCGCCTCCGACGTCGTACGCCACCACGGCGAGGCCATCGCCGCCGTCGCGGCCGACCACCCCGACACGGCCCGGATGGCGGCCGCCGCCATCGCCGTCGAGTACGAGATCCTCGATCCCGTCACCGACCCGGAGAAGGCGTTCGAGGCCGAACCGCTGCACCCCGACGGCAATCTGATCCGCCACATCCCGCTGCGCTACGGCGACCCCGACCTCATGGGCGACGTGGTCGTCGAGGGCCTGTACCGCATCGGCCGCCAGGACCCGGCGCCCATCGGCGCCGAGGCCGGACTCGCCGTACCGCGCCCCGACGGCGGCGTGGAGATCTACACCGGCTCCACCGACCCGCACACCGACCGCGACCTGGCCGCCGCCTGCTTCGGCCTCGAACCCGACCAGGTCAAGGTCGTCGTCACCGGCGTCCCCGGCGCCACCGGCGACCGCGAGGACCCCGGCTTCCAGATCCCGCTCGGCCTGCTCGCGCTGCACACCGGCTGCCCGGTGAAGCTGGCCGCGACCCGCGAGGAGTCCTTCCTCGGACACGCCCACCGGCACCCGACACTGCTGCGCTACCGCCACCACGCCGACAGCGAGGGCCGGCTCGTCAAGGTCGAGGCGCAGATCCTGCTCGACGCGGGCGCGTACGCGGACGCCTCGTCCGAATCCCTCGCGGCGGCCGTGGCGTTCGCCTGCGGCCCGTACATCGTCCCGCACGCCTTCATCGAAGGCTGGGCCGTACGCACCAACAACCCGCCGTCGGGCCACGTCAGGGGCGAGGGCGCGATGCAGGTCTGCGCCGCGTACGAGGGCCAGATGGACAAGCTGGCGGCCAAGCTCGGCATCGACCCTGCCGAACTGCGCCTGCGCAACGCGCTGGCGACCGGCGACATCCTGCCCACCGGCCAGACCGTGACCTGCCCGGCGCCCGTCGCCGAACTGCTGCGCGCCGTACGCGACTTCCCGCTCCCCGCGCTCCCCAAGGACATCCCCGAGTCGTCCTGGCTGCTGCCGGGCGGCCCGGAGGGCGCGGGCGAGCCCGGCGCCGTACGCCGCGGTGTCGGCTACGCGCTCGGCATGGTCCACATGCTCGGCGCCGAGGGCGCCGACGAGGTCTCCACGGCCACGGTCAAGGTCCACGACGGCGTCGCCACGGTCATCTGCGCGGCCGTCGAGACCGGGCAGGGCTTCTCCACCCTCGCCCGCCAGATCGTCCAGGAGACGCTCGGCATCGAAGAGGTCCACGTGGCGTCGGTCGACACCGACCAGCCCCCGGCGGGCCCCGCCACGCACGGCCGCCACACCTGGGTCTCCGGCGGCGCGGTCGAACGGGCGGCGAAGATGGTCCGTACCCAGCTCCTCCAGCCGCTGGCGCACAAGTTCGGCATGTCGACGGAGCTGCTCCAGATCACCGACGGAAAGATCACCTCCTACGACGGTGTGCTGTCGACCACCGTCACCGAGGCGATGGACGGCAAGGAACTGTGGGCCACGGCCCAGTGCCGCCCGCATCCCACCGAACCGCTGGACGAGTCCGGTCAGGGAGACGCGTTCGTCGGGCTCGCCTTCTGCGCCATCCGCGCGGTCGTGGACGTCGACATCGAACTCGGCTCGATCCGCGTGGTGGAGATGGCCGTCGCGCAGGACGTCGGGCGGGTCCTCAACCCGGCGCAGCTCGCGACCCGTATCGAGGCGGGCGTCACCCAGGGCATCGGTACGGCCCTGACGGAGAACCTCCGTACGACGCGCGGTCTGGTCCGCCGCCCCGACCTCACCGGCTACGCGCTGCCGACGTCCCTGGACGCGGCGGACATCCGGATCGTGAAACTGGTCGAGGAGCGCGACGTGGTGGCCCCGTTCGGCGCGAAGCCGGCCAGCGCGGCGCCGGTGGTGACCTCCCCGGCGGCGGTCGCGGCGGCGGTCCGCGCGGCGACGGGCCGCCCGGTCAACCGGCTGCCGATCAGGCCCCAGTCGGCCGTGGTGACGGCGGGCGCGTGAGCGCGGCGTACGACGAGCCGGAGAAGTGAAGGAAGCCCTCCCCGAACTTCGGGGAGGGCTTCGTCGGAGACGTCTCAGAAGACTTCTCAAGGGACTTCTTCACGAGGCCGTGGCGGGAATCGAACCCACGTAACTCGATTTGCAGTCGAGCCCCTCAACCACTCGGGCACACGGCCGTGCGTACCGATGACCCGACCGTAAGGGGGTCGGCGTACGGCCCTCAAGGGCGCCGGTCACCCCGCAACGCGACTGCCATACGCCGTTCATGGTCGTACGACCAAGGGACGAGGTCCCTACCGACCTGCGACAGGGTCCAACCAGGTCTACGCCCCTTACTCTGAGTCCATGACCGTCCTGGAACCGAGCGACGCCGACGTCGCCGTCGAAGTCGCTTCACACGCTGCCGTCGATCCCGCCGACCCCGGCCGGGACGGTCAGGACGGCATCCTCGGCAGGACCCACCGGGCGCTCAGCGTCGGCATCATCTGCGTCGTCCTGCTGATCGCCTTCGAGGCCACGGCGGTCGGTACGGCGATGCCGGTCGCCGCGCGCGAGTTGCGGGGCGTCTCGCTGTACGCGTTCGCCTTCTCCGCGTACTTCACCACCAGCCTCTTCGCGATGGTGCTCTCCGGGCAGTGGGCCGACCGCAGCGGTCCGCTCCGGCCGCTCGTCACCGGCATCACCGCCTTCGCGATCGGCCTGCTGCTCTCCGGCACGGCCGGCGCCATGTGGCTGTTCATCGCGGGCCGGGCCGTCCAGGGGCTCGGGGGCGGGCTGGTGATCGTCGCGCTGTACGTCGTGGTCGGCCGCGCCTACTCGGAGCGGCTGCGGCCCGCGATCATGGCCGCGTTCGCCGCGAGCTGGGTGATCCCCTCGGTCGTCGGCCCGCTCGCCTCCGGCACGGTCACCGAACACCTCGGCTGGCGCTGGGTCTTCATCGGCATCCCGGTGCTGGTGGTGCTGCCGCTGGCGACCGCGCTGCCCGCGATACGACAGATGGCGGGCGGGCCCGCCGACCCCTCGGGGCCCGTACCGGCCTTCGACCGGCGCCGGATCCGGCTGGCGCTGGCGATCTCGTTCGGCGCGGGTCTGCTCCAGTACGCGGGCCAGGACCTGAGCTGGTGGTCCCTGCTCCCCGGCGTGGCCGGCGCCGCGCTGATCGTGCCCGCCGTCCTCGGCCTGCTGCCGCGCGGCACCTACCGCGCCGCCCACGGCCTGCCGTCGGTCGTCCTGCTGCGCGGCGTCGCCGCGGGCTCCTTCATCGCGGCGGAGAGCTTCGTCCCGCTGATGCTCGTCACCCAGCGCGGCCTCTCCCCGACGATGGCGGGCCTCTCGCTGGCCGTCGGCGGCGCGACCTGGGCTCTCGGCTCGTACATCCAGTCCCGCCCCCGGATGGAGCCGCACCGCGAACGGCTGCTGATGGGAGGCATGGTGCTGGTCGCCGCCGCCGTCGCCGCCGCGCCGAGCGTGCTGATCGACTCGGTCCCGGTCTGGACCCTGGGCGTCGCCTGGGCGGTCGGCTGCCTCGGCATGGGCGCGGTGATCGCGTCCACGAGCGTGCTGCTGCTGAAGCTCTCGCCTCCCGAGGAAGCGGGCACGAACTCCGCCGCGCTCCAGATCTCCGACGGCCTGTCGAACGTCCTGCTGCTGGCGGCGGGCGGCGCGGCGTTCGCCGCCCTGGGCGGCGGCGCGGTGGGCGCCCACGACCTCTCCACGGCGAACACCTCCCACCCGGCGGCCTTCGCGGCGGTGTTCCTCCCCATGTCGGCGGTGGCCCTGGCGGGGGTATGGGTGGCGACGCGGGTGCGGGCGCGGTGAGTGGTACTACTTTGGCCCCATTCGTTGGTACCGTTTTGGTATGGCTACGAACCTGCGTCTCAGTGACGACCAGACCGAGGCCCTGAAGCAGCGGGCGGAGCAGGAGGGGACCAGCATGCACGCCATACTGCTCCGGGCCGTGGACGACTATCTGGCCAGGACCGCGCATCAGGCAATGGTCAAGAAGACCGCCATGGAGCAGGCGGCGAAGTGGAGCGAGCTGATGGAGCGGCTCAAGTGACGTGTGTCTATCTGTCCGCCGAGGATGCCCTTGTCATCGCGGGGCATGCCTGCGGCGAGATGCAGGTGGTGGTCCGTGACGTCGGGTTGCTGGAATCGGCGACGCACCGCCCCTCTGCGGCCATGTTCGGCGAGGAGGCGTATCCGGACCTCCTCGACAAGGTGGCCGCTCTCCTCCAGTCGCTCACGATCAACCATCCACTGTTCGACGGCAACAAGCGGACGGCCTGGCTGTCCTGTGTGACGTTCCTCGCGATGAACGGCGTCGAACTACGCCCGGACATCGACGCGGCCGAGCGCCTGGTCATCGATGTGGCGACGGGTGCGACGGACGAGGTGAAGGTCATTTCGGAAGCCTTGCGGGAACTGCTGGCACCCCCGATGTGACCCGGGTCGCACCTGGACGGCCCCGGCTTGTTCGTACGAGGATCGGGTCGGGGCGCCGGTAGGGTGGCCCGGTTGTCGTATCTGAAGCCCCCGCCCGAGACGTCCAGCCCGTGCCCCCGAGCGTCCGTGAACCGGAGACCGTGACTACTACCGCCTCCCACCACCTCTCACCCGCCTTCCCCGGCCGCGCCCCCTGGGGTACCGCCAACAAGCTGCGCGCCTGGCAGGAGAAGGCGCTGGAGCGCTATCTCCAGCAGCAGCCGCGCGACTTCCTCGCCGTCGCGACACCCGGCGCCGGGAAGACCACCTTCGCGCTGACCCTGGCGTCCTGGCTGCTGCACCACCACGTCGTGCAGCAGATCACCGTCGTCGCGCCGACCGAGCATCTGAAGAAGCAGTGGGCGGACGCCGCCGCGCGGATAGGGATCAAGCTCGACCCGGACTACAGCGCGGGAGCGCTGAGCAAGGAGTACCACGGGGTCGCCGTGACGTACGCGGGTGTCGGCGTACGCCCCATGCTCCACCGCAACCGCTGCGAGCAGCGCAAGACCCTGGTGATCCTCGACGAGATCCACCACGCCGGTGACTCCAAGTCCTGGGGCGAGGCCTGTCTCGAGGCCTTCGAACCGGCCACCAGGCGCCTCGCGCTGACCGGCACACCCTTCAGGTCCGACACCAACCCGATCCCCTTCGTCGCGTACGAGGAGGGCAACGACGGCATCCGACGCTCCTCCGCCGACTACACCTACGGCTACGGCAACGCGCTCGGCGACGGCGTCGTGCGCCCCGTCATCTTCCTCAGCTACAGCGGCAACATGCGCTGGCGCACCAAGGCCGGTGACGAGGTCGCCGCCAAGCTCGGCGAGCCCATGACCAAGGACGCCATCTCGCAGGCCTGGCGCACCGCGCTCGACCCGCGCGGCGACTGGATGCCCAACGTGCTGCGCGCCGCCGACCGGCGCCTGTCCGAGGTGCGCAAGTCCATCCCGGACGCCGGGGGGCTGGTCATCGCCACCGACCAGGACCAGGCCCGCGCGTACGCCAAGCTCGTCCGTGAGATCACCGGGACGAAGGCGACCGTCGTGCTCTCCGACGAGAGCGCCGCCTCCAAGCGCATCGACGACTTCAGCGCGAGCGAGGAGCGCTGGATGGTCGCCGTCCGCATGGTGTCGGAGGGCGTCGATGTGCCGCGCCTCGCCGTCGGCGTGTACGCCACCACCATCTCGACGCCCCTGTTCTTCGCGCAGGCCGTCGGCCGGTTCGTCCGGTCCAGGCGGCGCGGCGAGACCGCGTCCGTCTTCCTGCCGACCATCCCCAACCTCCTCGGCTTCGCCAACGAGATGGAGGTCGAGCGCGACCACGTCCTCGACAAGCCCAAGAAGGAGGGCGAGGAGGACCCGTACGCCGAGTCCGAGAAGGAGATGGCGGAGGCCGAGCGCGAACTCGACGAGGACACCGGCGAGCAGGACGCGCTGCCCTTCGAGGCGCTGGAGTCCGACGCGGTCTTCGACCGGGTGCTGTACGACGGCGCCGAGTTCGGCATGCAGGCGCACCCCGGCAGCGAGGAGGAGCAGGACTACCTCGGCATCCCCGGCCTCCTTGAGCCCGACCAGGTGCAGATGCTGCTCCAGAAGCGGCAGGCCCGGCAGATCGCGCACAGCCGCAAGAAGCCCGACTCCGAGGCGGACCTGCTGGAGCTGCCGGCCGACCGGCGGCCCGTGGTCTCCCACAAGGAGCTGCTGGAGCTGCGCAAGCAGCTCAACACGATGGTCGGCGCGTACGTCCACCAGAGCGGCAAGCCGCACGGGGTGATCCACACGGAGCTGCGCCGCGTCTGCGGCGGGCCCCCCAGCGCGGAGGCCACCGGGGGCCAACTTCGCGAGCGGATCCGACAGGTCCAGGAGTGGGCGACCCGGATGCGCTGAGCGCGAACGTCTTTTTCTCGCCTCTCTTTTCCGCCTCGGAGACGCCGCAGTGGCGTCTCCGAGGCGTTTCTACGCGCGTCCATTCATGGGAAATCGTGCGATTAGTCAGCGTGAGTACCTTTTCGACGCTTGTTGTGACGCGAACAGGGAGCAACTGACCACCCATGACCGGATTCTGGACGAGGTCTTCCGCTGAGCGGTACGGATCGCTAATGTCCCGGCAATACATACGCGCCGTGGCAGCGCCGCCGCGGAGCGCAGCCGGTGCGCCATGGCCTGCCTGCCGGCGGCCTCTCCGTGCGTCGCCGACGGGACCGGTGCCGCAGCTTCTGTGAGAGGGCCGTCGTCACTCACTCCGAAACTCCGAAGGAGAGGGCGTCGTGACCGCGGAGACCTCCCAGACGCTCGACAGGGGACTACGCGTCCTCAAACTGCTCGCCGACACCGACCACGGACTGACCGTCACCGAGTTGTCCAACAAACTCGGCGTCAACCGCACCGTCGTCTACCGGCTTCTCGCCACCCTGGAACAGCACGCGCTGGTCCGCCGCGATCTGGGCGGACGCGCCCGAGTGGGCCTCGGGGTGCTGCGCCTGGGCCGCCAGGTGCATCCGCTCGTACGGGAAGCCGCGCTGCCCGCCCTGCGCTCGCTCGCCGAGGACATCGGCGCCACCGCGCACCTCACGCTCGTGGACGGCGCCGAGGCGCTGGCCGTGGCCGTCGTGGAGCCGACCTGGACGGACTACCACGTCGCGTACCGCGCCGGCTTCCGGCACCCGCTGGACCGGGGCGCCGCGGGCAAGGCCATCCTGGCCGCCCGGCAGGGCTCGTACACCGAGGCACGGTGCACGCTGACCCACGGCGAACTGGAGGCGGGCGCCAGCGGCGCCGCCGCCGCGCTCGTCGGGGTGACCGGGATCGAGGGCAGCGTGGGCGTCGTGATGCTCGCCGACTCGGTGCCGGAGCGGGTGGGTCCGCGCGTGGTCGACGCCGCGCGCGAGGTGGCCGACGCCCTGCGCTGAGGGCCGGAGGGCGGGCTGTGGACCCGGCCCGCGGAGCGGCCGATAGATTGGCGCCGTGCTTTCTCGTCTCTCCGGTCTCTCGCGCCCCCGCACCCTCGCCCTCTCGGCGGTCCCGATGGTCGCGCTGCTCGTCGTCGTCGGGGTCGCCCCGTTGCCGTACACGGTGGCCCAGCCCGGCCTGACCGCGAACGTCCTCGGCGACTACCGGGGCACACCCGTCATCTCGATCAAGGGCGCGCCGACCCGCGAGACGGAGGGGCGGCTGCGGATGACGACGATCCTGGCGACGGGACCGTCCGCCGACGTCGACTTCGCCGATGTCCTCGACGGCTGGATCCGGACCGACCGCGCCGTACTGCCGCGCGACTCCGTGTACCCGGCGGGCCAGTCCGACAAGGAGATCCAGAAGCACAACACCGACACGATGGTGAAGTCGCAGAACTCCGCCGTCGACGCGGCCCTCGGCCAGCTCGGCCGGAAGCCGGACTCCGTCGACGTCACCCTCCACCTCGCCGACGTCGGCGGCCCCAGCGCGGGCCTCCTCTTCGCCCTCGGCGTCGTCGACATGCTCGACGGCGACGGCTCGGGCGGCGACCTCACCGGCGGCCGTGACATCGCGGGCACCGGCACGATCGAGGCGAACGGCACCGTGGGCGCGGTCGGCGGCGTCTCCCTCAAGACCCAGGCGGCGGCCCGCGACGGCGCGACGGTCTTCCTGGTCCCGGCGGCGGAATGCGCCGACGCCCAGTCCGAACTCCCCGCCGGCATGCGGCTGATCCCGGTCAAGACCCTGAAGGACGCGGTGTCGTCGCTGAAGGCGCTGGAGCAGGGGGGCAAGGTCCCGGGCTGCTGACGTCGTCACCGTCCGCGGGGCCCGCGGCGGTGTCCAGGCCGCGCCAGACCGGGAGCAGGGCCGGGCTCAGTGACGCCAGCAGGTAGAGGCCGCCCATCAGCAGCAGCGCGGGGGAGAGGCCGGCGCCCTCGGCCAGCAGACCCGCCGTCAGGCCGCCCAAGGGCATGGCCAGTTCGCAGCCCGCGGTCATCGCGCCCGCCACTCGGCTGCGGAGTCGGTTCGAGACGCGTTCGTACATCACCGTCGTCAGGATCGGGTTGATCGTCCCGCCCGCCACACCCGCCGCGCCCATGAAGACCGCGAGCGCCACCGTCGTGTCGGTGAGGCACTCATACCGGGCGGACGCGGCGCGGTGCGGTCCTGTTGACGAGCCGCAGGCCCAACTCGACCAGGAGCCAGCCCAGTCGGGCCCGCAGCGCGAGGGGGCGGACCGAAGGCGCGGCGGCGTGCGCGGCTGCTTCGGCGCGCAGTTCGGCCGCGCGTATGGAGTGGAGGAGGAGGTGCACATCGGAAAATGGCATGACAAATCGACCCTTCACGGCGCTGGGTGTCGAGGCGTGGGAGCGGTGGTCCGTGCGGGGGTGAGGTCAGGCGTCCGGGGTGTTGAGCTTCTTCTGCGGGAAGGCGTGCAGATGGATCCGTACCTGCGCCACGGACTCGTCGTCCTCGGACACCGCGCGATTCTGGTAACTGGCGATCAAGTCGTGCACCCGGCCGTCGAGTTCGGCCAGCAGTTCGGGGGTGAGCCGTAGTGTGAAGTCGCTGAGGTCGGCCTCTCTCGTCCAGACCTCCGGCCAGTCCCGCGCGGTGCCCAGCCAGGTGCTCACCTCCTGGCCGTGGATGGAGGCCACCTCGTGCATATAGGTGTTCAGTGCCCCGCGCACCTCGGGATTGGCGTCGTGGAGCAGCGTGTCGTCGAGCATGATCCCCTGGACCGCGGCCTTCCACCAGCGCTCTCGGCCCTTGCCGCGCTCGGGGTCGTCCGCGACGAACCCGTGGCCGGCGAGCTGCCGCAGGTGGTAGCTGGTGGCGCCGCTCGACTCGCCCAGGCGCTCGGCGAGTTGGGACGCGGTGGCCGGACCGTGGTGCCGCAGGGCGCTCAGCAGCCGCATCCGCAGGGGATGGGCGAGGCCGCGCAGCGAGCGCGGGTCCAGGGTGCGGACGTCCGGCGCGGGGACGTCGGGCGCGGGGACGTCGGGGTTCTCGGGCATGGGGTGAGCGTAGACATGCAAAGAAGTAGTTGCAAGGACTTCTTTGCAACTACTTCTTTGTAAGTCCGGCCAATGGTCGGAGCAGGGACTCAGCCCTCCTTGATGAAGCCCTCCTCGATCAGCCAGTCCTTCGCCACCTCGTGCGGATCCTGGCCGTCCACGTCCACCTTCGCGTTCAGCTCCTGCGCGATCCCGGTGTTCAGACGCTTGCTCAGCGGGTCGAGCAGACCGGCGATCTCCGGGTACTTCTTGTACGTCGAGCTGTGGATCACCGGCGCCGCGTTGTAGTTCGGGAAGAAGCGCTTGTCGTCGGAGACCGTGTCCAGGTCCAGGGACTTGATCCGGCCGTCCGTCGTGAACACCTCACCCACCAGGCAGGAGTCGGACTTCGACACCTGGGTGTAGATGATGCCGGCGTCCATCTTCTTCACGCTGGAGGCGGGGATGTTCATCCCGTACGCCTTCACCATCCCCGGCAGCCCGTCGTCCCGCGACGCGAACTCGTTCTCCACGCAGATCGTGACCGCGCCCGGCTCCTTCTTCGACAGCGCGGCGACGTCCGACATCGTCTTGAGCTTGTACTTCGCGTTGTTCTTCTTGCTGATGCCCAGCGAGTACGTGTTGTTGAGCGTGGACGGCAGGAGCCAGCTGACGTCGTGCGAGCGGTCCGCGTCCCGTACGGCCGTCCACTGCTTCTGTGAGTCGACGATCGGCTTCGCGTTGCCGAGGTACGTGATCCAGGCCGTGCCCGTGTACTCGTACATCGCGTCCGCGTCGCCCTTGACGATCGCCTCGCGCGCGCTGATCGAGCCCGGCAGGTTCGTCCGGTCCAGGACCTCGGCGCCCGCCGCCTTGAAGATCAGGCCGATCATCTGGCCGAGGATGATGTTCTCGCTGAAGTTCTTCGACGTGACCGTCAGGGAGGCGCCCTTGAGGGGTTCGCCCTGGCCCACCGAGCCGGGGACCACGTCGTCCACCATCGGGGAGCCGCTCTTGAGGCCGCACCCGCTGAGAGTGGCGGCGCTCAGCAGCAGCGCCACCCCGCCCGTCAGGAACCTTCGATTGATACGGCGCATCAGCGCTCCTCCAGTCCGCGCGGGGTGAGGACCACTTCGACCAGCGAGGCCAGCCAGTCGATCAGCAGGGCCAGCGTCACCGTGAGCACCGAGCCGAGGATCAGGACCGGCATGCGCTGCGTCTGGATGCCCGAGGTGATCAGGTCACCGAGCCCGCCGCCGCCGCCGAAGGTGGCCAGTGTCGCCGTACCCACGTTGAGTACCAGCGCCGTCCGTACGCCCGCCAGGATCAGCGGCACGGCCAGCGGGAGCTCGACCCTGCTCAGGGTCCCGAGCGCCGACATCCCTATGCCGCGCGACGCCTCCACCAGCTGCGGGTCGATGGCCTTGAGACCCGCCACGGTGTTGGCGAGCACCGGCAGCACCGCGTAGATGACCATGCCGACGATCGCCGTCGACGGGCCGATGCCCAGCCAGATCACCAGCAGCGCCAGCAGTCCGATGGCCGGGGTCGCCTGGCCGATGTTGGCCACGGCGGTCACTGCCGGCGCCGCCCTGGACAGGCCGCGCCGGGTCAGCGCGATACCCAGCGGGATCGCGATGATCAGGACCCAGAAGGTGGAGATCGCGGTCAGTTCGATGTGCTGCCACAGGCGCAGCTGCACATTGCCGCCGGCGAGGGAGTTCTTCGCGATCGAGTCCATCGAGACATTCGTGATCCACGCGAAGGTCAGCAGCAGGACGGCCGTGATCACGGCGGGCACCGTCACCAGCTTGGCCCAGGTGATCCGGCGCCGCGAGGCGGGGGACGGCGTGGGCGACTGCGACTCCTCGTCCCGGAAGGCGTGTCCCTTGACGTCGTACTCGCCCGGTGGGCGCATCTTCTGCGCGGGAGCTGTCATGCGTCCGCACCGCTCTCCGGGTCCTGCTCCGGCCTCTGCCCCTGCTCAGGCTCCTGCTCGGGC
The DNA here is from genome assembly GCF_040560175.1 of Streptomyces panacea. Lineage (NCBI taxonomy): Bacteria > Bacillati > Actinomycetota > Actinomycetes > Kitasatosporales > Streptomycetaceae > Streptomyces > Streptomyces panacea. The sequence goes on along the minus strand of NZ_JARJHW010000010.1, from coordinate 7,249 downwards.
TGCTGCTCGGGTGTGTCTTCCGGCTTCTGCCCGGCCCGCTCCCGCCGCTGCTCCGCCAGCTCGTGCTGGTGCTCGAAGGCGGTGAGCCGGTCCGCCTCCAGCATCTCCTGGACGGACGTCATCAGCGTCGCCATGTCGACGACACCGATGTACTCGCCGCGCCTGCCGGTCACCGCGACCCGGCCGCCGCTGTCGGTCAGGACCGCCTCCAGCGCGTCGTGCAGCGTGGCGTCCCTGGTCACCGTGTCGTGCACCAGCTGGCCGGCGTTGGCGAGCGAGCCCTTGGCGCGCGAGAGGTCGCCGCGGCGCAGCCACTTGTACGGGCGGTTCTTCCGGTCCAGCATCAGCAGCTCGTTGTGCGGGCCGCTGCTCAGCTTGTTGAAGATCGACTGGAGCGGGTCCTCGACCGTCACGGTCGGGAACTCGGCGATCTCCACCTCCCGTACCCGCGTGAGGTTCAGCCGCTTCAGCGCCGCGCCCGCGCCCACGAAGCCCGACACGAAGTCGTCGGCGGGGTTGGTGAGGATCGCCTCGGGGGTGTCGAACTGCGCGATGTGCGAGCGCTCCCGCAGGATCGCGATCCGGTCGCCGAGCTTGATCGCCTCGTCGAAGTCGTGCGTCACGAACACGATCGTCTTGTGCAACTCGTGCTGGAGACGGATCAGTTCGTCCTGGAGGTGGTCACGCGTGATCGGGTCGACGGCGCCGAACGGCTCGTCCATCAGCAGCACCGGCGGGTCGGCGGCGAGCGCCCGCGCCACGCCCACGCGCTGCTGCTGGCCGCCGGAGAGCTGACGCGGATAGCGGCCGTGGAACTCGCGCGGGTCGAGCCCGACCAGGTCGAGCATCTCCTCGACGCGGTCCTTCACCTTCGACTTGGACCAGCCGACCATCTTCGGTACGAGCGCGATGTTCTCGGCGACCGTCATGTGCGGGAAGAGACCGGAGGACTGGATCGCGTAGCCGATCTGCCGGCGCAGCTTCACCGGGTCCATGTCGGTGACGTCCTCGTCGTTGATCCTGATCCGCCCGGACGAGGGCTCGATCAGCCGGTTGATCATCTTGAGGGTGGTCGACTTACCGCAGCCGGACGGGCCGACGAGGATGACGGTCTCGCCCGCCTTGATCTCCATGGAGACGTTGTCCACGGCCGGGTTCGCACTGCCCGGGTACCGCTTGGTGAGGCCGTCGAGCTGGATGGTGGCGCCACTGGCGGATCCGTTGGATCCGTTGGATCCGTTCGTCACGATGATCGCGGGCTCACTGGCGGCCTGGCCGGCGCTCTGGCCGGCGGCCTCGGCCGTCTTCGGTTCGGCGGTCTCAGACACGGGTCCCCCTCGGGATGGTGAGTCGGCCGAGCAGGACATACGCGGCGTCGAAGAGCAGGGCGAGGATGACGATGCCGATCGTGCCGGCGAGCACCTGGTTGATGGCGTTGGCGCTGCCCAGCGAGGCGATGCCACGGAAGATCTCGTTGCCGAGGCCGGGGCCCGACGCGTACGCGGCGATGGCGGCGATGCCCATCAGCATCTGGGTGGAGACCCGGATCCCGGTGAGGATCGGCGGCCAGGCGAGCGGCAGCTCGACCTTGAGCAGCCGGGCCGTACGTGACATGCCGATGCCCTTGGCGGCGTCCACCAGATCGGGGTCCACACCGCGCAGTCCGACCACGGCGTTACGGACGATGGGCAGCAGCCCGTACAGCGTCAGGACGATCACCGTGGGCGCGACACCGAGGCCGACCAATGGGATGAGCAGGCCGATGGCGGCCAGCGAGGGGATGGTCAGGATGGAGGCGGTGGACAGGATCGCCAGGTTGCCGCCCCAGGGGCTGCGGTAGGTCAGTACACCGATGACGACACCCAGGACGGTGGCGATCACCATGCACTGGAAGACGGCGCTGGCGTGCTGGAACGAGTCGGTGAGCAGCTGCTGGTGGCGATTGGCCAGGTAGTCCCAGAAGTCCACGGCGCTCCTCTCAGATGGGTCCGGTCAGTCAGGTCGATCGGGTCGGTCCGGTCGATCGCCGTCGGTGTCCTGCGCGGCCTGTTCCACCAGCGGGATGATCCGCAGTGGAACGGGGTTCTCCATGACGATCGCCGTGGAGGCCCGCTGGATGCCTTCGAAACCGACAACCCGGTCGATCACCCGTTGAAGATCGGCGTTCGAACGGGCGACGAGTCGGCAGAGCATATCCCCCGTTCCAGTCGTGGTATGCAGCTCAAGAACCTCTGGAACGTTGCTCAAATGTGCTCGAACATCGGATCCTTGTCCCTGCTTGATCTCCAGGGTTGCGAACGCCGATACGGGGTAGCCGAGAGCGGCTGGATCGACGTTCGGACCGAAGCCCCGGATGACTCCGTTCGCCTGGAGACGGTCCAGCCGCGCCTGTACGGTGCCGCGCGCCACCCCCAGCCGGCGTGACGCCTCCAGCACGCCGATGCGCGGCTCCCGTGCCAGCAGGACGATGAGCCTGCCGTCGAGCCCGTCGATTCCCATGGGGCGCCTCCTGAGGCGGTTCGTGGTGGTCATCCTGTGCAGATGGTCCGGTCATCCTCATCCCCCGCTGTACAGACTGCCCAGCGAAAGCGCGAACTGTTGCGCACCTTGCGGAACGGGGAGACGCTGCCGTCATGGCAGATACCTCGGTGAACCTCGATTCCGCCCCGTCCACCGCGCGCGACGCCGACCCCTTCCCGGTCAAGGGAATGGACGCCGTCGTCTTCGCCGTCGGCAACGCGAAGCAGGCGGCCCACTACTACTCGACGGCGTTCGGTATGAAGCTGGTCGCCTACGCGGGCCCGGAGAACGGCACCCGCGAGACCGCGAGCTACGTGCTCACCAACGGCGCGGCCCGCTTCGTCCTCACCTCGGTCATCAAGGCGTCCTCGGAGCGGGGCCGCTTCCTCGTCGACCACGTCGCCGAGCACGGCGACGGTGTGATCGATCTCGCCATCGAGGTGCCGGACGCCCGCGCCGCGTACGCCTACGCCACCGCGAACGGCGCCACCGGCCTCCAGGAGCCGTACGAGCTCAAGGACGAGAACGGCACGGTCGTACTCGCCGCCATCGCCACGTACGGCAAGACCCGCCACACCCTGGTCGAGCGGACCGGCTACGACGGCCCGTACCTGCCGGGTTACGGCGCCGCCGCCCCGATGGTCGCCGCCCCGCAGAAGCGCACCTTCCAGGCGATCGACCACTGCGTGGGCAACGTCGAACTCGGCAAGATGAACGAGTGGGTGGCGTTCTACAACAAGGTCATGGGCTTCACGAACATGAAGGAGTTCGTGGGCGACGACATCGCCACCGAGTACTCCGCCCTCATGTCGAAGGTCGTGGCGGACGGCACCCTCAAGGTGAAGTTCCCGATCAACGAGCCGGCGATCGCGAAGAAGAAGTCGCAGATCGACGAGTACCTGGAGTTCTACGGCGGCGCGGGCGTCCAGCACATCGCGCTCGCGACGAACGACATCGTCAGCTCCGTACGCACGATGCGGGCCGCCGGTGTCCAGTTCCTCGACACCCCCGACTCGTACTACGACACGCTCGGCGAGTGGGCGGGCGAGACCCGGGTGCCCGTCGAGACCCTGCGCGAGCTGAAGATCCTGGTGGACCGCGACGAGGACGGCTATCTGCTCCAGATCTTCACCAAGCCGGTCCAGGACCGGCCGACCGTGTTCTTCGAGATGATCGAGCGGCACGGCTCGATGGGCTTCGGCAAGGGCAACTTCAAGGCCCTGTTCCAGGCGATCGAGCGGGAGCAGGAGAAGCGCGGCAACCTCTGAGTCGTGGTCGCCCTACGGCGGAACGAGGCGCGGCCCCACGGGAGTTCACCGTGGGGCCGCGTGTCCGTCCTCAACCGCCGGACGGGTCAGGTGCCGTGTCCTCGGTCACCGGACGGGCTACGTACCCTGTCCTCGGTCGCCGGACGGGCTGATGTGCGCTGCCGCCGGGTCCAGCAGGCGGGACAGGAACGAGCGCGTACGGGTGTGGCTCGGCGCGCCGATCACATGCTCCGGGCTGCCCTGTTCGACGATGACCCCGCCGTCCATGAAGACGACCCGGTCCGCCACCTCCCTGGCGAAGCTCATCTCGTGCGTGACGACGAGCATCGTCATCCCCTCGTCGGCGAGCGAACGCATCACCGCGAGGACGTCGCCCACCAGCTCCGGGTCGAGCGCGGACGTCGGCTCGTCGAAGAGCATGAGCTGCGGGTCCATCGCCAACGCCCGTGCGATGGCGACCCGTTGCTGCTGTCCGCCGGACAGCTGGGCGGGATAGGACGACTCCTTGTCGGTCAGACCGACGCGGGCCAGCCGCTCCCGGGCGACCCGTGCCGCCTCCGTCTTGTCACGTCCCAGCACCCGACGCTGAGGAAGCGTCAGATTCTGAAGCACCGTCAAGTGGGGGAAGAGGTTGAACGACTGGAAGACCATCCCGATGCCACGGCGCACCTGGTCGATGTCCACGTCCGGGTCGGTGACCTCGGCGCCGGCCACCAGGACCGTGCCCGACGTCGGCTCCTCCAGCCGGTTCACGCAGCGCAGCAGCGTCGACTTGCCCGAACCCGACGGGCCGATGACGCAGACCACCTCGCCGCGCGCGACCGTGAAGTCGATGCCGGCGAGGACCTCCAGCGTCCCGAACGACTTGTGCAGACCGCGTACTTCGATCGCGGGCGCTTCCACGGGCGCTTCCGTCTCCGGGGCCGCTTCCGTCTCGGGGACCGCGTCCGCGTCCGAGCCCGTCGTCGGGGACTTCTCCGGTTCCTCCACCGCGCTCACCTCGCCCTTGCCGTACGCGCTTCGAGCCGCCGGACCAGATGGCCGAGCGGCAGGGTGATGACCAGATAGCAGAGACCGGCGATCAGGATCGGCGTCAGGCTGCGGTTCTGGTTCAGGGCGTCCCGGCCGAACTTGGCCAGCTCGTACTGCGACAGGGACAGACCCAGCAGGTAGACCAGCGACGAGTCCTTCGTCAGCAGGATCAACTCGTTGGTCAGCGGCGGCAGTACGATCCGCAGGGCCTGCGGGATGACGATCGAGACCATCGCCCGGCCCTGCGACATACCGAGCGAACGCGCCGCCTCCGTCTGCCCCTTGGGCACGGCCAGGATGCCCGCCCGTATCGTCTCCGCCATGTAGGCGGCGCCGACCAGGCCCAGTGCCAGCATCACGGTCACGTACTGGTTGAGCGCCACCTGGAAGGCGAGCGGCACACCGAACCCGAGCGCGATGAAGACGAGCAGCGCCGGAATGCCGCGGAAGAACTCGATGTAGACGACGGCCAGCCAGCGGTACGGCGGCACCTGCGACAGCCGCATCAGCGCGAGCAGCAGCCCCAGAGCCAGCCCGAACCCGAAGCCGAGCAGGGTGTAGATGACGGTGTTGACCAGCGCCGTCGTGATGATGTCGGGGAACTGCGCCTTGGCGACCTCGACATCGAAGAACGCCCTCTGGATCTCGCCCCAGTCGGCGGCCAGGGCTATGACGACCAGCACCACGACCAGGACGGCGTACTGAACGCCCCGGATGACGCGGGTCCGTTGTCGGCGGGACATGGACATCGGTGGTGGTTCCTTAACTCTTCGGAGCGGCGGGGAACCACTTCTTGTATATGGCGTCGTAACGGCCGTCCGACTGGGCCGCCTTGATCACCTTGTCGATCTCCTCGCGCAGGGCGTCGTTGCCGGTACGCACCCCGACGCCGTACTGCTCGCCCGTCTCGAACTCGGCCGTGACCTCGGTGTCCGGGTTCTTCCGCACGTACTCGAAGAGGACACCGTTGTCGTTGACGGCGGCGTCGACCTGGCCGGTCTTCACGGCCGTGAGCAGCAGCGCGACATCCTCGAACTGGACGGTCTCGACGTCCTTGCCGTTCTTCTTCGCGTACTCCTCACCCGTCGTGCCCTGCTGGACGCCCAGCTTCTTGCCCTTGAGCGCGGCCAGGGAGTCGAAGGAGGCGCCCTTCTTGGTGACCAGCGCCTGCGTGGCCTCGAAGTACGGGGCGGAGAAGTCCAGGTTCTCCTCACGCACATCGGTGATCGTCATGCCGGCGGCGGCCACGTCACACTTACGGGCGTTGAGGTCCTCACCCGTCTGGATACCCTCGAAAGGCGTGTCGACGATCTCCTGGGTGACCTTGAGCTCCTTGGCGACCAGGTCCACCAGGTCCACGTCGAAGCCGACGATCTTGTTGTCCTGGCGGGACTGGAAGGGCTCGTACGGCAGATGGGTGCAGGTCGTGAGCTTGCCGGAGTTCACCAGATCCACCGTTGAGCCGTCGGACCCGGAGGACTTGGTGCTCGTGCAACCCGTCATGACGACGAGTGCGGCTGCGGTGGCTATGACGGGCAACACGGTGCGCGGGGACAAGACGCCTCCAGGGCGGGGGACGGACAACAGCCCACATGGTGTGTGAGTTGCGCCGATCTTGCCATCGGAGGTGCCGGATGTCTCCTCGCCAGGGGCGGGGTTAACCAGGTCGTCACGGGCAGCGTGCCGGCGCCGCGTCCGGGGCCCCTTCCGTACGGCCTCCGGGGCGTGGCCGATGAGGTCGACGCTGCCCCGGATCCGGTTTTCGGAGGCGCTCCGTTCACCCGACCGGAGGACAGGCTTCGCCCCGTCGGGTGCCCGCGGCCCGGCCGATGCCCCGATACCTCGATTCCCCGAGATCCCCGTACCCCGGCGCCCGGACAGACCCTAGGCGATCGGCTTCGTCTGGGTGCAGTTCTTCCAGTTGACCCAGGGCCGCGCGCCACCGTTCTTGGGCCCGGCGGCGTAGGTGGGGTCGCCGGTGATGGTCTGGTTCTTCTCTTCGTGCGTGACGTCGATGCCGAAGAGTTTGAAGCCGAGCGTCAGCTGCCCGGCGGAGATGCCGAAGCCGATGCCGAGTGAGGCGTTCCACCAGTCGGTGTTGGCGTTGTAGTCCAGGCGGGAGAGCTTGCCCTTGTCGTGCATGAGGCGTTCCAGCGGTCCCGCGTCGCTGCCCAGAGCCTCCGCCGCGTCCGAGGGGCTGGGCAGGGCGTCGCTCGCGGGGAAGTCGCCTCGGCCGCGCAGCCAGTCCTCGACCAGTTTGCTGTCGCCGTCGTTGTCGAGCACGACCTCGGCGGACTCGGTGTGGATCTGGGACTTGATGTTGCCGCCGCCACCGCCGACGTCGATGGTCACCGGCGTACCGGGGACGTTGGCGCCGGCGCCGACCTGCACGCCGCCGCCCGCGCCGTTCTCCTGGCTGGTGGTGATCA